>JAYSRU010000229.1:0-25892 GCA_043720875.1 Crocinitomicaceae bacterium | reverse complement strand
GGATACTTAAACGACAAGCAACAAAATAATAGTATAAAAGCACCCCCATGATGGCGAGGCAGGTAAAACTGAAGAAGTTGAGCGTAAATAGAAACTCTAATTGCAACGGAATTGATGAATTTTCTACCATTCCCTTGAATACTTCTGTTATGGTTTTGGCAAAGATTAAGAGTACCGGAATTAATAGAAAAGAAATCCCACGGGCTAATAAAGTGTCGCCATATGGCCATGACATACGATTCACGTACCACAACAAAACGCCCACAAGCATTACATTTATACATAAGTCACCAAAAGAGGGGAGCCACTCGGAACTGGCATATAAATCGGGTTGAAAAAAGCTTAGGTCACTCCAAAGAGTAGGCCATTGGTAGTGTAGGCTCAAAATTCTGAAGACAATAAGCAGGATCGGAAAAACGCCCCAAAATTTTGGAGCTTTGCGAAGCATAAACCAACCAATCACAGATAAAATCAAACTAATTCCAATCATGCTGCCCGCGAAAAACACAATGGTTTGATAAAAGGAAGGGTTCGATTCATATTTAGGAACGAATGCACATATACTTTTTCCGTCAGCACCATTTATGTTCCATTTCGAGGTGGGTGCATCAAAAATATACCCATTGAATGATAAATTCAGGTCATTATTCAAGCTGTTTTTAAGCACATCGTTTTGGTAAGGAAACTTATGCTTAATTAAGTAAGAAGCCACATACGTTAGTGTTCCAATGGTTTGAAATTTACACAAATACCAACCGTTACTTAGCTTTATTAAACCATTATTGGGAAATACTGTACTAATTTTTGTGTCAACAGTAAAGCTGTTTTTACTCCAATAAATGAGTTTATCATTGCTGAAAATATGGTAAACGATCTCTGTTTCATGGTAGTTCTTCCAATATTTTTTGTCCCGAACTTGATTACTCTCAATAATAAAGTTACCTAATGCACGGTCTAAATTGGAGGCCACCTTTTGTAATGCGACTTCAAATTGTTGATGCTGCTCCGATGAAGATATTTTGTTTAATTCGGGGCTATATAAAAAAGAAATTAGCAGGGAAAGACATCCAAATATTACGCGCCAATATTTTCTAATTTTCCAATTCACAAACCTAAATTTGAAGAAATAATTTCTTTTAATTTATTAAAATCCACGTCCGCATTGTGATCGTTTCTAAAGTTAAACGAAGCCTTTTCTTGGTAAGGTAAGATGTAATTGTCATAACAAGGCAATACATGATTTTCCCATTGGTAAAGTATGGATTCTCTGGTATAGCCACGTGTTTCTTGATCTCTGTATAATCTTCTATCCAACTGAACCAAAGGATCTACCTCCACAAATATGCTATAATTCAAGGCTTTAAATACTTCAGGGTAATGAAACAAGAATAAGCCTTCAACAATTATCAATTCCGACGGCGCAATTGTGTGTAATACTTGTCTGTCGGGCGGCGCATTAAAATGATATTCTTTTACTTCAATAGACTCACCAGAAACAAGTTTTAACAAATCCGCATTCAAGCGATCCTCGTGTAAGGCTGTGGGTAGATCGAAATTCACTTCTCCAAAAGCGTCTTTGGTTTGAAGCTCCAATTTTTTGTAATAATTATCCATCGTAAACAACGAAGGATTTAAATCGCCAAACTCCTGCTGCAAGCGATTCAACAACGTTGTTTTACCACTTCCACTTCCACCACAAATACCTAGTACAAAACTCATAATGCTTCAAAGTTAATCGCTTGTTTTGTATTGAGAAGCTTTTTTGAAAAAGAAAAAACAGTGCTAGGGTCTTTTGAAAATCCGAAATACATTTTATCTGCTACAGATTTCCCCAGCATATGCAGGGTGAACGGGTTTTCAATGATTGCTTTGGTAAATGGTGTATTCTTGGTTTCAATTTTTCCCAATGGTGCGAGTGCGCAAATATCGATCTTGGAAGATCCCATTCTTAGTGCAAATCCTTGATTGGTTTCTTCCACCCCTAGTTGGTGTAATCCTTCTAATTTTGCTCCAAAACTATGAGAACTGCAAAGAACATACTCTCCTTTATCATTTGCCGTGTAACAAGATAATTGTATTTTTCCAGCAATTGTTTCATACCCAAAAATGTATGGGATGTCGTTGTAGGTAAATACTTGCCCTTCAAATTCTGTATGCACCTTTTTAAGGTAATATGACCCAGTTTGCCCCATAAATGATTGCTGGTGTAAACCAAATTTTACGGTACTTGGAATATGTTTTGTGCCGACTAATTTTGCTTTATAACTGATGTTGGTAAGTTCCCAGCCTTTCTTTTTAGCGTCATGGGATTTACGTGAAAAACTAACAAATGTATCTGTGTTTCCGGCATAATGATAAGAATATGCTTCGGTGTTAAACTTTGATTTCTTGTCTCGAACACCAAGTATTGTAGCATAGCTCAAACAATTGTTGTCGGTAATGAAAACCGCAATGTCGGTTAAAATATCTTTTTCTTTTTCACATTCAAAAAGTAGTACGATACCTTGACTGCAGACAATGATGTCCTTGGTTTTTAATTTTTCAACCGGATAGTTTCCGATGTTTTTCATCATCAATGCGAATGTTATTTTTTGGGCTGTAATATCTCCAGCAAGTGAAAGTTGATGATAGGCAATTACCCCATTCGTTACCTCTAAGTTTTCAAAAAAGTAAAGGTATTTTGATTTTACATCTTGTAAGATATAATACGTTTCGGTCAGGTGGTTTAAGGACTCTGTGAATGTATTGAGCTTTTCCTCATTCACCAAGGTAACCATGGTTTCTTTTTTATTGGTTGGGTTATGCGCAAACAACAATACGCCACGATCATTCCATTCAACTGTTTCGTTATAAGGAAATTTTCCTACCTCAATTGGAAATAAAAACTGAGTAATGGAATGCAAAACGTTTTTAGAAGATTGCATAGCGCTTAGTGCAATTACGCAAAGTGTAAGTAGGCCAAAGAAGACGTATTTTTTGGACGGGGATCTAAACGCAATGTATTTCATAACTAATTGGTGTAATTTATTTATTGTGATGTAAATGTAAAAAATGAAATCGGATCAACATCTAAAAATTGTGTGTAAGTCAAATGCTGAGCCGATTTTTACCCACAGAATAGTGCCAAAGTAAAGAGCAGGGGGGATTTTAATTAAATTCGTATCTTCGAAGGTATAAAATTGTAATACTAAACCCAACCTTTATTAATCAAGTTGCATCTTATGAATAGACTATGTTGTCTAAATAAGCTAGAGACTATGAAAAACTTACTACTTCTGCTAATTGGGTTACCAATTGGTATTGCAGCACAAACATCTGGTGATGTTGTTTTTGGAACGGATCAGGTAACCGAAGTGCGTTTAACCTTTACTCAAATTGGATTTTGGGATAGTTTGGTCGCAAATTATAGCACAGAAACAGATATGGTTGCTTCTGCTATGGACATTACGGATAACACAGGCGTTCACCATTTTGATAATATCGCCATTCGTTTAAAGGGTAATTCAAGTTATGGACATCCTGGAACGAAAAAGTCATTTAAAGTAGATTTCAATGATTTTGTTTCTGGTCAAAAATATGATGGCATGAAAAAGTTGAATTTCAACAATAATTTTCACGATCCAACTTTCATGCGCGATAAAGTATTTATGGACCTGTGCAGACAAGCTGGGATTCAATCACCACGCATTAATTATTGTAATGTATACATGAATAACACTTTCTGGGGATTTTATACATTCGTAGAACAAGTAGACGAAGAATTTCTACAAGATAATTTCGCGCATACCGGCGGTAATTTGTTTAAAGCGGGTGACGCGACTGGCCCAGTTCCAGCCTCAGCAGATTTAAAATATTATGGAGCAACACAATCCGCATACAGTACAAGGTATGAACTAAAAACAAACGAAACCTTAAATGATTGGTCGGATTTGTTACAATTTATCGATTTTATTAATAACTCAAATAGCACAGATTTTGGAAATAATTTCGCGAGTAAAATAAACAAGACAACGTTTATGAGATCTGTAGCGGCGGATGTATTATTTTCAAGTTTAGACACTTATCAGCATAGTGCGCGAAACTATTACATCTACCACGATAGTTTGAACATGAGGTGGGAATGGATCAAATGGGATGGTAATGAAACATTTGGATCTTATAACGGTTCTGCTGGTATTTCAGACATGACCCAACTAGCTCCAAATTATGTTGGACCCAATCGACCGTTGATTCAAAATATGTTTAATAACCCAACGCTTTACGCAGAATATTTATTAGAAATGTGTTGGATGATGGATCAATTTTTTAACAACACCTATTTAGACCCAAAACTTGATGGATTGAAAACATTAATTCAAACACATGTATACGCAGATAACTTAAAACAATACTCTAATGCTCAGTTCGATCAAGATATTGTTTCGAATACTGTTGTATCTGGCGGAATGAGCTCGTCAACACTTTATGGTTTAAAGTCATTTGTAACGGCGCGTTATAATTACCTTCAGGGCATCGTTAATTGTTCGTTAAGCATAACGGATGATAATGTGCTTAACGGTGTAGTTTATCCAAATCCGTTCTCCAACAGTTTTGTAATTGAAAATCTTCAGGAAGGCTCGTTAGTTAACATTGTAGATCTGCAAGGTAAATCCGTTCAATTTACCTTGGCCGATAATAAAATTGAACTCATGGTAACAGAAGGCATTTACTTTGTACAGATTCAGAAAGACAACCTTTCTCAAACAATAAAAATTGTAAAACAATAAGGTTAGCTAAAAATCTAAGGCATAAAAAAACCCCTCGAAATTTCGAGGGGTTTTTTTATGCTATAAAACTCTTAAGCTTCAGTAGTTTCAAAAGGAACTATTGATACAAAAGATCTGTTTTCTTTCTTACGACGGAATTCTACAGTACCATCTACCAAAGCAAACAAAGTATGATCTTTACCGATACCTACGTTTGTGCCTGGGTGGTGTTGTGTTCCACGTTGACGAATAATGATGTTACCTGCAATTGCAGCTTGACCACCAAAAATTTTCACGCCTAAGCGTTTGCTTTGAGATTCACGTCCGTTTTTCGAACTACCAGCTCCTTTTTTATGTGCCATTTTCTTTTACTTTATGCCAAAACTTTCGGCAAGTTTAACATTTACGCTTTAATTCCAGTGATTGAAATTTGTGTGAAAGATTGACGGTGACCGTTCAACTTTCTGTAACCTTTACGTCTCTTTTTACGGAAAACGATTACTTTATCACCTTTTACATGGTCTAGGACCTCTACAGAAACCGAAGCTCCTGTTATAGCTGGGGCGCCAATGTTTATTTTACCTCCGTCTTCGATCAAAAGAACCTTGTCAAATGACAATTTTGCTCCTTTTTCTGCGTTCAAACGGTGTACATAAACCTTTTGGTCTTTTTGCACTTTAAACTGCTGCCCTGCTATCTCTACAATTGCGTACATAGCTATTTTATTAAAAATTAGGTTGCAAAGATACTATTTTATTTCAATTATGAACGTCTTTTCAACAAAATATCGTTAGCAATTAATACACCGACGATAATTATCCCCATTGCCAGTAATTGTATGGGTAAAATTATAGAAGGTTAATCACTATTTTTATTCCTTCGATTATGATCATTTATTATTAATACTCATCAGTATATTGCTAAATATAGTATTTTTATTTTTTTGAAATTCAATTATCTGATTTCTTGAATGAGCAGCTAATTTCCAATAACTTTTTTTATTAAAATTCTGTTGAAAATCGGGCATGTCATCAATCAATTTTCGTAAATTGACTAGTATGGGATGCAATGAATTCTTGTCTATTGAGTATAAGTCACCGATTTCTTCTAATAAATCATTCGATTTTATTGTGAATGATTTAAACCATTCCATGACTTCACTTGCTTTAATCGAATCATTAGTTAGCTTAGCAATAAACGTTTTATATTCTTTTTGAATTTCACGAGTTTCATCAAGATAGTAATTTTTTTGAATACGCTTATTCCCCACCTTTTCTTGTAAGGTATTAACAATATAATAAGTTAGTAAAATATTTACTATTATGCTGGCTACATCAATGATGTTAGACATGTCTATTCCACAGAAGCACATATTAAATATATAGCCATTTTTTGCATTCGAATTTACCTTCTGCTGTTCTTCTATACCATGCATTATGGTCTTTAGTGATTTTTGGAAAGGATTTCTTTTGTCTTCTTTCTTCCCAAAGTTTATATGTTTCGTTTGTTAACATTTCAAGCCAATGTGGCTCTTGAAGTGAAATTATGACAAGATTGTTTTTTACTAATTCGAGAGAAAAATCGTAAATCAAATTTCCAAAAGCTTCATCAATAAAGGATGGGGAGTACCCAGCAGTGTTGTCCAAATCAATTGTTAATTTGACATCGTTTGAAATAGCATCGTAAAATGCTTTATTCAATATTTCGTGGTAGAACTCTTCTCCTGAATTCTCACTTATGCTGCAGTATCGCAAACCGGTATATTCGCTAAAATCATGTAAGATGCTTAGACTCATATTATTTATTATAAATTTTGTTCATACACTCTAAATCCATTTCCCATTGATAATACGTTCCTCTCAAATAAGAACCGTTGTTCGATAACGTTCTTGACTGAGAATTATTTTCAAAATGCAAAATTACATTATTTGTCAAAACAACAAGGTTTTTAATGTTTCCTGACTTGAAATTGTATCTAATCGACGGCAAGCCTTTGTTTCTATTTATTTCATGTGTATTTGAATTGTATTTTTTTTCAAATGCACCGTTTAAAATTTCAAGATCCGATTTAGAAGATAGTTTGTCTCGAAAAGTTTTGTTGAATTTGATATTCAAAGTCTTTAAGATTCCTTTTCCAACATCTGTGACATTAAATATAATTTTGTCATCTTCAAATTTAAGTCCGAACAACCATTGTTTTGAAGATTTCCCCCATTCAATTGAATTGCCACATATTTCTTTAAGCATTGAGTTTATTGGTAAGCAATAAGCATCAGTTTTTGTCAAATGTTTTGCGCTTTTTTTAATTATGTTTGACATTGATTTTATATCAGAAACAAGGAGTTTTCCTTTCCCCGATTCAAAAACCATAACACTGGAATTGGATTTATTTTTAATTCTATTACCGTTGCTATCAAAAAATCGACTTAGCAATCCTGAATTGTAAAAGAATTGCTGACAACTCTTATCTTTTGGAAAAACAGTTCGCAATCCAATTTTCTTTAAATTATGATTGTCACTGATTGCTGTAAAAATAGCAATTGCTCCGTAATCAATGAACTTGACATTGCTTAAACTGCATTTCACGAATTTATTACCTTTAATATTGCTACGACTGTCATAATGTCTAATTTTATTGAAAAACTTCAAACATTCATCTGTATTTTCAATTAACCTGAAATCCTCTGGTGCTAAGATTTCCGGTCGAATAATATTTATTGAATCTTTGTAAGAAGCCATAAGTGGAACGTATTTTTTGAATCGTTTCTTTTTGTTTCCTTTTATACTTTTCTTTAAATTATATTTTTTGAATCTTTCTTCGTGATAAATCTTTTTCATTATTGCCGAATAAATATATTTAGATATAAATGTAACTAAATATAACGGTAATTCAATCCAATCAATGAAAATCTATTCATCAAATTATATGATTGTGTTTTTATTAGTAAATTCTACTGTTAACTTATGGACAATTTATATCACAGTTGCTAGTGTAAAGTTTTTACCTGTGTTTAAACAAGTCTGGATGAATCCAATAAATTATGAACGTCTTTTCAACAAAATATCGTTAGCAATTAATACACCGACGATAATTATCCCCATTGCCAGTAATTGTATGGGTAAAATTAACTCTCCGTCGATGGTTCCCAGAAGGATTGCAACAATAGGCATAAAGTAGGTTACACTGCTTGCGAATAAGGCAGAAGAGTAGGCTATTATGCGGTTGAACAACCAAACAGAGAATGCCGTTCCAACAATGGCTAGTATCGCCGCATACCCTAAAGCTTCGTAGCCATGAGGGGTAGTCATAATCGTTTGAAAAACGCCTGTGTAAAAACAAGCTATGGTGGCAGGGATGAAAGAAATACTGAACGCGATACTTGTAATGGCTAAACTTGGGAACTGTTGCAAATTATATTTAATGGTATTTACGCTTATCCCATACATTAAAGTAGCCAGAACTACCAACGCTGGAAATATCCAAGAACTTTCTTTTGTGTTTGGATGCTGCACTTTAAAATACAATAATAATGTCACACCAATTACGGCTAATAACAACCCAAGAATTTGACTTGCTTTTGTTTTTTGTTTGAATATTACCAACCCAACAATGAGTGTGAAAATCGGAGTAAAACTATTCAACATGCCAGATAGAAACGAAGGCATGTGCGCTCCAGCATAGGCAAAGATGAATGCAGGGATAAAGTTCCCAAACATAGCAACAACACCAAATGAGATAATTTTTGGTTTCACTTCTAGTTTTCTCAAGTAGGAGATGGCAACCGGTAAAAGTACAATTGAAGCTAAAAACATCCGTAATGAACCGAGTTGGCCACCATTCAATAGTGGAGTTGGAATAGCCTCCGTGGTAAACAAGGCGCGCTTCATTAAGATAAAAGAACTTCCCCAGATAACCGAAAGTAAGGCCAAAGCAAAAACACGAGATACTGCACTTTTCATAGGCGGCGAAGGTAAGGTTTCTTATCTTGGAAACGGGTCTTTTAAAAGACACAAAGTAAATTATGAGTCCATAAGATTGGCTCAGTAAGCGCGCAGAAATTTTAAGTAGTGTGTTGAAATATTATTTTTTGATAATTTAACAGCATGTAATTCAATAATTTAATACATTCGCAGCGATTTAACACTCAAAATTATGAAGCGCAAACTCATTTTTGGTTTTCTTATTGGCGGAGTTGTTGTAGCCATGGCTGCAAACAGCAGTTTTTCAACGCAAAAAGAATGCACACGAAACAAATGCGACAAGGCTTCTTTCGAGTGTCCAAACAACGAAGTTGAAAGTTCTAGCTTTGAATTTCCAAACTTAATGCAACTCGTTAAAGATCTTATTTTTTAACGTTCTACCAATACTTTAGACCCTTCACTACAATTTTGGCAAATCGCAATAGTCTCTCGGTTATTTAGTAACTGCTTGCGAAATGCATTGTATTTCTGACCTTTCCATATTGCGTTAAACTGATGATTAGGAGTAGTTTCAGAAACACCTAAATTGCCTAAAACATGACTAGCGTCTTTATCAAAACAGCAAGGCACCACGCGTAAATCCCACGTAAAAACGCAACTGCTCCACATGCGCCAACATTTGTTTTTTAGGGTGTACTTCAATTTGTACTTGCCATCTTTCCCTTTGATGTAACGACTATATTTTTCTTGGTTGGGCAGTAAAGAATTACCATTTTCAAAGTCGTATAGTTGTGCTGTTTTAAAGCGAACTTCGTCTATTTGCATTTCAGTTGCCATGGCCAAAACATCATTAATTTGATGTTCATTCGGCGCAACTACTAGAAACTGAAAAACAAGTAAAGGTCCTTTTTGATATTTCTTTTTTGCTGCCACAAGCAAGCGAGAAGCTTCCAATACTTTCGATAGTTTTCCATGCACTCTATATTGCTCATACGTTTCTTGTGTTGTGCCGTCGATCGAAATAATTAATTGGTCCAAGCCAGAATGTACAATTTTATTAGCCATCTCCTCGTCTATGAAATGAGCATTGGTTGAGGTAGAAACATAAACGTTGTGTTTTTTTGCCTCTTGAACCAATGCTAAAAATTGACCATGAATAAACGGTTCTCCTTGAAAGTAATAATTGATGTGTTGTAGTCTTCCTTTTAACGCCGCGAGAATTAACGCGTTGTTTTCTAGCGAAAGTTTTCCAGTTGGGCGACTAAATTGTTTTAATCCACTGGGGCATTCAGGGCAACCAAGATTGCAAGAGGTAGTCGGCTCAATTGAAATTGCAAAGGGCGATCCCCAAACAATGTTTTTCTTCAACAGTGTAGATAACATAAAACTTGCCCGCAATTGCAAAAGATTCCACAACCGAAGAAGTGTAATATAGCGTAGCCAAGTTAGTCTTGTTTTAAATTTCATGCAATGCGAAGATACGTATTCTGAGAGGCATTAAGTGCGTTAGGTGATATTTTGACCTGAATATGTTGTAACTTTAGGGCATTAAAATGAGTCTACGATTATAAGTGAGTTTATATTGGAAAGGCCTATACTCCTTTGAAAATGATAATTTAGCACATGAAATACATTTACATTATTTTATTTTTTCTTTTGAATAGTAATTTTTTTGGTCAACAAAACTTTTACATACAAAACATGGACACCAAAGAATTGGTCTCTTTTCCTAGAGCAGATTTGAATGGAAAACCAATTGTTCGCGGGGATATAGACGGTAAAATCACCTTGCCTAAGGGCGCAACAGGAACCTTGAGAATTTCAGCGTTTGAATATTTTGACACCACTTTTGTATTAGGAGAATACAAAGATTCGACGGTTTATTTGAAATCAAACGTGCGGGTGATTGATGAAGCGATTATTATTCCAGGTGAAAACCCAGCGCATCGTATTATTAACTTGGTAATCGACAACAAGCGGAAAAATGATCCGTTGAAAAACGACGCATTTTCATACAACGCGTACAACAAGTTCACGCTACAGTCAAATCCAGACGACATCAAAGCAATTGCCGATACAACCAAGGATGTAAAATTATTGGAGGAGGTTGCAAAAGCTCAAAATCAACACTTTTTTCTTACCGAAACCACTTCTGAGCGTGGGTTTGTTCCGCCATTCAGAGACAAAGAATTAATTACTTCGTATAAAGTTTCCGGATTCCAAGACCCCTTACTTTCGCTATTGGCAAGTCAAATGCAATCGTTTAGTTTTTACGACAACCAGTTTACCATCATGGAAAAGGCATATTTGAATCCGATTGCTGCTGGAGGAACAAGACGCTATCTTTTCATTATTGAAGATACCACGTTTCATGGAAAAGATACTACGTATGGAATAAGTTTCCGTCCTAGAAAATCAACGTCATTTGAGGGAATGAAAGGAATGCTGTACATCAACTCGCGCGATTATGCCATTGAAAAAGTGATTGCATCTCCCAAAGACACTACCGGAATGTTTGGTAAAATTAAAATCACGCAAGAATATAGAATCACGAATAATTTAAAATGGTTTCCTTATAAGTTAATAAGTGAATTGGATGTTCCTGTCACCTTGAACTCGAAAGCTAGACCCGTTGCAAAATCAATCAGTGAAATAAAAAACGTACAATTTAATCCGGAGGGATTAAAAGTAAAAAACGATAATTATTCGGTTGATTTGGCTGAAACTGCCGGAGAAACTACGCAAGAAGAATGGTTAAAACGTAGGGGAACTGAACTCACAAAGCAAGAAGAGAATACCTACAAAGTAATGGATAGCATTGGAAAGTCAGGAAATTTTGATCGACGCTTAACATTCCTTAAAGCGTTGTCGACGGGTAAATTACCAATTCTAAAGAATAAATTAACGATCGATTTGGCAAACATTGCCAGGTATAATCAATACGAACACCAACGGATAGGTTTGAGCCTAGAGACCGGTTCTTCACTTATGAAACGGGTAGCTGTCGGCGGATATTTTGCGTACGGTGTTTCGGATAAAGTGATGAAATATGGTGGACACGCCAGTTTTACCTTGAGTCCTAAAACGCAAGGGAAATTGAAATTGACCTACCGCCAAGATATTTTGGAACGAGGTTTAACCAATTTTGCTTCTACTGGATATGAATTTGGTGCGAGTGGATTTTACCGCAAATTGTACGCTAAATATTTTGACACGGAGCAATCCGCAAGAGCGTCGTATTCGTTTTTTCCAAGAGCTAATATTTACATCAATACCTTGGCAGAATTTCAACGCATTAATACAACAGAGGGCTATGCTTATTTTGGCAGACCCGAAGCAGAGAATGGAGTCGTTGTAAATGATGCCTATCAGAATCCATTCGATAATTTTAATGTTGGACTCGAAATAAAATGGAATGTGCGTGAAAAAGCTATGCGTTTAGCCGATCAGCGTTATGCGTTGCCAACCTTGTGGCCTATGATTCGTGTACAAGTTACGAAGGCATTACCCGCAATTTTTGGCTCGGAGTTGAACTTTTGGCGCTTTGCCGCAGACATCGAAGAAACGGTGAACATTAGAGCTGTCGGTCGTTTGAGAATGCTTGCAACTGCTGGAGCCACCGTTGGATATGCACCATTATTGTATCAACATACAGCTTTAGGTACAGGTGGAAAATGGGCACTTTCTGTACCAAATACATTTGAATCTGCACGACCTGGAGAATTTTACAACGACCGACAAGCTTGTTTCTTTACACGCTTAACGTTCAAACAAATAAAAACAGGACTTTCTATTTTCAAACCCCAAATTAGCTTACATCATGCTCTTGGCTTTGGGGGAATGAGTGATATTGCAAGACACACAGGTGTAAATTTCAAAACGATGGAAAAAGGATTATTTGAAGGTGGAATAATAATAGATGATATTTTCTCAACTAGTATAGTAGGCTTAGGAATAGGTGTTATTCAACGTTACGGGGCTTATGCAGAACCGAATGCTTTGAAAAACTTTACTTATAAGATTGCATTGAGGTTGGCACTGAATTAATGGGGATAAACATACAAGTGAATTGTATTAAAATAGACTGTCGATGACACTAAATGGGATTACAAAAGCCGTCAAATCAAATTCTTCATTTTTAGATTTTCATCTATTTGAAAATGTTCTTTTTAAAGAAAGTCAAGATGATATTATTGTTGGATTCTTGTTTGAGAAAACTACAGAATGCTTATATATTTGGAAGTATATTCAACCCTTAATTTTTGACATCGAATATAAATCGTTGATCTTTAGCCATAGAATAAAGATTCCAGGTTCAATTGTTCTTAAAGAATTCAATATTGAAAATACCATTAATGAAATGTCTAAGGTTAAACATGATTTCCCTATAAACATTCAAGAATTAGTTTCAAAAATAGACATCAATTCTTCAATAACTTACGAACAAAAGTCTGATTATTTTTGGATGAAGATTTATCTAAACACTATGGATAACAAAATCGATTCAGATTTGGATATAAAACTAATCGAACATCTTTCGTTACATTTAAACTATGATTATCAAGTCTTGAACTTAAAGATTGCTCAAAACTTAATTTCGCTCAACATTACAGATAGAAAAAGTCATTTTTCTGGCATCTTAAAAATAAATAATCAAAGGTTTAAAATAAAGAATAAATGAAATCCATAAGTATAATTTTTTTGTCTTTTTGGTTAGCTGCTGATAATACGGAAATTCCGATTCAGAAAAGTATTTTGGGAAAATGGGTGTATGATTATAGTTTAAAGCAGAACAGTAAGGAAAAAATTTATTTGTTTACACCTAATAATTATGGATCACGTCTTTTTTAAGGAAATAAATTTTCGGGTGGATGTAAGTGATAAATTAATATACCGTGACATGCTTGATACGAATCTGTTCGTTGACGTTTCTTGTGTCATCAAGGATTCCTATAACAGAAAATTATTGGGCACACCTTATTGCCAATTAATAACAGATTATGAAACTAATGGCAAAAAGTATTATAACGTTTTTATTCAGGCCTATGAAGATCAAATAATGAAATTATTTGATTTTAGAATAATTGAAATTGATAGAAAAAGGCTGGTTTTGGATGATATTGAGGGGAGTATAGAGAATGGGGTATATATTGAATTAACGCATTATTATAAGCGGGTATTCCGATGGAATAAAAAGAAAAGACGATAAACACTTCTTTCTAAGAAGAATCGAGAGTAATCGAAATAAAAAACAATAAAATGAAAATTATATATTTATTACTCTTGCTTTGCCATTCGGGCAGAGTTTTAGCTCAATCCAATTTGGATACATTATGCGTAATTAACAAGCATTATAAAGGAACTGTTGTGCTTGAAGACTCTGTATCTACTGTTCACAATGGTTTGTTTTTTATGAATGTAAAAAACAAGACTGGAGTAAGCGGAATTGTTGTGATTGTTTACAAAAAGAGTAAAGCCTATTACTTGGTTGAAAATGGCTTTGCAAAAACTTGCATGTATGAAGAAAATAATTTGAAAACTGAAGAATGGTTCTTCAATGATAATTATTTTAGCACAAAAACCAAAGACAATAAAATAATCGAAGTTAATACTGTAGAACGAATTGACGGTGATCTGTATTATTATGATTTGAAAATCACCAAAAATGCTTATAAATTCAAATCGAGTTATGTTGAAAATGGAAAAT
The DNA here is from genome assembly GCA_043720875.1 of Crocinitomicaceae bacterium. Taxonomy (GTDB): domain Bacteria; phylum Bacteroidota; class Bacteroidia; order Flavobacteriales_D; family Crocinitomicaceae; genus JAYSRU01. Next base: position 11,519 of record JAYSRU010000229.1, on the reverse strand, counting down.
TCTAAACTAGAAAGTGTAAAATAAAAAAGTCTCGTATGATTGATGATTTTCAAAAAATACTAGAATTATATAAATTACATGAAAAGGGTCAAGCTTCAATGTTAAAAAACTAAACGAGTAATGCAAAAGCATTTTTGAAGAAGGAGAATTACAAGAGGTTTCAACGTGTAAGGATTTCTTACAAATTGAATTGGACTCAATTTTAATCACTTTAATCAAAAGAATCAAAGATCAGACAATGGGATATTTGAATGGAGTGAGTAGTAGATTGCGATTGTCGACGGAGTGTGAAATAATAAATTAAAATGGAAAATCAAATTATTTTTTATCAAAGTGAAACAGGGAATGTAACTATAAACGTAACGTTTTATAATGAAAGTTTTTGGCTTACACAGAAAGTTATTGCTCAACTTTTTGGAGTGGAGGTACCGGCAATTAGTAAACATTTAGCTAATATTTATGAAAGCAATGAGTTACAGAAAGTCGCAACTATTTCCATTTTGGAAACAGTTCAATTAGAAGGGACGAGAAATGTAAAACGTAATGTAGAATTTTACAACCTTGATACAATAATTGCGGTCGGTTACCGAGTAAATTCTAAACAAGCGACCCAATTTAGAATATGGGCAACCAATACGCTAAAGGAATATATTGTAAAGGGTTTTGTTTTGAATGATGAAATGCTCAAAAATGGAAAAGCATTTGGAAAAGATTATTTTGATGAATTATTGGAGCGTATTCGAGAAATACGAGCAAGTGAAAGAAGAATGTATCAAAAATTGGGTGATATTTTTCAGCAATGTAGCGCGGATTACCAAAAGGATTCTGATGATGCAATTTTATTTTACAAAATGGTTCAAAACAAATTTCATTTTGCAATTACAGGACAAACTGCCGCAGAAACTGTCTACAATCGTGTCGATAAAACCAAAGATTTTATGGGCTTATCCACTTGGAAAAATGCTCCTGAAGGGAAAATTCACAAAAGTGATGTAACCATAGCAAAAAACTATTTAAATGAAAATGAAATAGGGGATTTGAATCTACTTGTTAGTGCATATTTAGATTTAGCAGAGTTTCAGGCAAGGCGTAATCAACTAATGAATATGAAAGATTGGCTAGAAAGAACAAATAAATTTTTAGAAAGTAATAGTTTAGATGTTTTGCCAAATGCTGGAACTATTTCACACGAACAAGCAGTTGAAAAAGCGCACACTGAATTTGAAGAATTTAGAATTGAACAAGACAAAAAATATATTTCGGACTTGGATAAGGAAATTAAAAAAATAACGAAGAAATGAAATTGTGTCGACGGCAACTCCACAATTGCATTAAGGTTGGCGCTGAATTGAAACAAAAAAACCCCAACACGTAAAACTTCGATTGCTGAATATGGATTTGATCTTGAGCCCGAATGAGTAGCATCAACAATAATAGATTTTGAACGAATCACACCTTTTTCAATAGCAATGGTAACGGTTTTATTAATTAATAAATTTAATAAATCGGTGTCTTTCAATCTAAGTTTTCTGAATTTTGTAAGTGAACTTGGATTGATAACGTCTTCTTCCGGTGACATCCCTAAAAAGTATTTGAATGACATGTCGAATTGTGAACGCTCCACAACATCCACATCAGAAACCGTGTAGATTGTTTTGAGGAGCAAGTACTTGAACATTCGAATCGGACTTTCCGCATTTCTGCCGTTAGTCAAACAGTAAGTGTTAAGCAGTTCATCATGTATAAATGAAAAATCAACCAGATCATTTATCTTTCGAAGAAGATTAGACTTTGGAACTATTTTTTCGTACAATGAATCAAACTCACTAAACTGAAATTGTCTCTGTAATACAAGCATTTATCGCATAATTTATGTAATTAAAGATACGAAAAAAGGGGTGAAAAACCTTAGTCTTTCACCCCTTTTAATTAACATTCAACTCTTAATTAGACTGTTTCAGTGCCCTCACTTAAGCTGAGGTTTTGAAAGGGTTGAGGCGTTTATTTCTTTTTCTTTTCTTTCACCATGTTGATTTCGTGTTTTATTCCACTCCATTCAACCAATTGCATTTTAATCGTTCCTACTTTGATCTTTGCGCGCACCAATACCGGAATTCTATTTTCGTCGTTCGTTACCCAAAAGTTGCAATCGTTCTCTGAGGCAAAAACACGCCCTTTGATGACTACGGGTAAAAACTTTTTACAGTTAAACTTTCCCTTACGAATGTGAATTACTTCTTCCCCAACGTATTTGATTTTTAAAGGCCAAATTTCATCGTCCATGAATACTTTAAACTCTTTAATGTCGCCAACTTTCATTCCGCTATAATCTAAGGTACGTGAATAATAGAAACACGACAACATGTCTTGAATCGCTTCGGGTGTGTTGAATGATTTTCCTGCACCATTATCCACTTTCAACTTATCTTGTTTGAAGGTGTAATCCTGACTCATTTTATATCCTCCTTCGCTCACACGACGTACAAAGAACCAAGGAAAAACTCCTTTTTTATCGATGTACGATTCATAAACATCTTCCACCTTGAAGAACGCGTTGAATGCCCCAAGCGAACGACCTTTACCTACCACATGAAACAATTCTCTGCCGGCTCCTTTTTTCGGTGTGCTTTTAACTTCGAGTTCAGCTTCACCAGCATCCATGATTCCATAAGAAACACGGTACTTTAATTTTTCACCAACACTAAATGCGTTGTTGGTGGAAGAGGGCAAGTTCATTTCGCTACTTTGCATGGTGAAGGCAGATAAAACTAGCGCTGCCATGGCAAAAATTGACTTTTTCATTTTGTTGTTTGTTAGTTGATTTTTCAATTTACAAATTGTTTGCCACAATTTAACATTTGATGAATTTGCAGAAGTTATTGGGTAAAAACGAAAAAATCCTTGAAAACGTATGTTCACAAGGATTTTTATTCTTATGCTATTATGAGTGCTTTAAAAGTTTCCAATCGAGGCATTTTTCAAATAACGACGAGTCGAAGCTTTTACAGTATTCTTTTAGTTTTTAATCCTTGATAAGGAATTGATAACGATCAATATTCTTTAAGGCAATGCTCGTGCCACGTGCTACTGCGCGCAATGGATCTTCAGCAATGTGTACAGGTAATTTAGTTTTCGCAGAAATACGCTTATCCAAACCACGTAACATTGAACCTCCTCCTGCAAGGTAGATTCCAGTTTTGTAAATATCTGCAGACAGTTCTGGTGGTGTCATTTCCAATGCAGAAAGTATCGCTTCTTCTATTTTAGAAATAGTTTTATCCAAAGCATAAGCAACTTCAGAATACGTAACAATAATTTCTTTTGGAATACCCGTCATTAAATCACGACCACGTACGGCATAATCTGCTGGTGGATTGTCTAATTCTGGCAATGCCGCTCCAACTTGTATTTTAATTTGTTCAGCAGTTCGCTCTCCAACTAATATGTTGTGTTGGCGACGCATGTATTCTTCAATGTCAGAAGTAAAATCATCACCAGCAATACGAATAGATTTATCACAAACGATTCCGCCAAGTGCAATTACCGCAATTTCTGAAGTTCCACCGCCAATATCAATGATCATATTTCCCATTGGTTCTTCTACGTCAATTCCGATTCCAATCGCAGCTGCCATTGGTTCGTGAATTAAATATACTTCTTTTGCTCCAGCATGTTCTGCAGAATCGCGTACCGCTCTTTTCTCCACTTCCGTAATACCTGATGGGATACAGATAACCATACGTAAGGTTGGGTTGAAAAGTGATTTTTTTGGATTGATCATTTTAATCATTCCACGGATCATTTGCTCTGCGCTTTGGAAATCTGCAATTACACCATCTTTCAACGGTCGAACTGTTTCAATTAACTTGTGCGTTTTACCATGCATTTGTTGTGCCTTTTTTCCTATCGCTACGATTTTACCCGTTTGAATATCCTTGGCTACAATTGAAGGTTCATCAACCACAACTTTATCATTCATGATGATAAGCGTGTTTGCTGTGCCCAAATCGATTGCAATTTCTTGCGTTAAAAAGTTGAAAAGTCCCATTCTGTATGTGTTTTTGCCGTATAAACGGACAAGCGTATGTATGCGTGTAATCGTAAGTTAGAAAGAATAGTTACGTTTTACAGTAAAAATATACTTTCTTTTTCAAATATCACCAAATTAATGTTTAAAATGACGGTTTCCTGTGAAAACCATCGCTACATTGTGTGCATTGCAATAATCTAAGGATAACTGGTCTTTAATTGATCCTCCTGGTTGAACAACGGCATTAATTCCAACAAGATGTGCAATTTCTACACAATCTGGAAACGGGAAAAATGCGTCGGAAGCCATAACAGCATCTTGCAAATCAAATCCGAAACTTTTTGCTTTATGTATCGCTTGGTTTAACGCATCAACACGAGATGTTTGACCGGTTCCACTTGCTAATAATTGACCATTTTTTACTAAAACAATGGTGTTAGATTTAGTGTGTTTTACCAGTTTATTAGCAAACAATAAATCTGGAATTTGATTAGCTTTTGGCGATGTTAACGTTCTTGTTTCAAAATCTTCTGCCGTTTCTGTAATCAAATCTTTATCTTGTTCAATGACACCATTCAACAATGTTCTAAATTGTTTGGTGGGCAAAGCGCATTCTTTTTGAATTAGAATCACTCTATTTTTTTTGCTTTGAAGAATTTCTAACGCAGCTTGATCATAAGCTGGGGCAATAATTACTTCACAAAATAAGTCGTTAACCAATGTAGCGGTTGCAACGTCAATTGCAGTATTTGCAATTAAGATTCCCCCAAACGCTGAAACTGGATCGCCAGCCAAGGCCGAATCGTAAGCAGCTGCTAAAGTGGGTCGCGTTGCAACTCCACATGCGTTATTGTGTTTTAAGATCGCAAATGTTGGATCTTCGTGCTTGAAATCGTTCATTAATTGAATAGCAGCATCAACATCTAATAAGTTGTTATACGACAATTCTTTACCGTGTAATTTGGTAAATAATGCGTCCAAATCGCCGTAAAAGACGCCTTTTTGATGTGGGTTCTCACCGTAACGTAATACTTGCGCTGTCTCAATACTTTGCTTGAAAATTAGATCTTCTCCTTGGTTGAAATAGTTATAAATCATCCCGTCGTAATGTGATGAAACGTGAAACGCTCCTTTCGAAAAGTTTCTACGTTGGTCGTGTGTGGTAGCACTATTAAGTTCCGTTATAATTTCTAAGAAATTAGCGTAGTGCGCTTGACTTGGGATGATGACAACATCATCGTAATTTTTTGCACCCGCTCTAATAAGAGAAATTCCGCCAATGTCAATTTTTTCTACAATATCTTCATGACTCGCGCCAGATTTTACCGTGGCTTCAAAAGGATATAAATCAACAATCACTAAATCAATTTGCGGAATATCAAATTCAGCTAACTGTTCTTGATCTTGGGCAACATTTCTACGATTTAAAATTCCGCCAAATACTTTTGGGTGTAAGGTTTTTACACGACCACCTAAAATACTTGGGTATGAAGTCAATTCTTCTACCGGAATAACAGCATAACCAAGTTCTTCGATAAAGGCTTGTGTTCCACCTGTTGAATAAAAGACAACGCCGTCTTTTGCTAATTGATGAATAATTGGAGCTAAACCTGTTTTATCATAAACAGAAATAAGCGCTTGCGAAATTTTTAATGTTGCTGCCATGCCTTTGATTTTGAGGGTGCAAAGATAGGGTTTTTAATTCCGTTGAGCAGTGGTTTTAAAATGAATTTTCAAGAAATTTGCCTCAGGTTATTTATAGGGTGGGTGGGTGGGCACGAAATAGTAGGATGGCCACAACAAAGCTCATTTTTATGACGTTTAGCGCAGTATTATTGCTTGAACAATAGTTCTCCGATAGCTAAATCAAGTGGTGAGGTAATCTTGATGTTTTCAGCATTACCTGGAACCAAAGTTATTTTAACTCCAATGTTTTCAACCACACTGGCATCATCTGTAAAAGTAGCTTGATATTCTTTTTCGTAGGCCTTCTTTAGCAAAGATGCTTCAAAACATTGAGGTGTTTGAACCAGTTTAAATTTTGAACGATCTACTGCTATGTTAGAATTAGGCAAAACATGTCGCAGGGATTCGTTCACCTCAATTACGGGAATTGAAGCGCCTGTGTGATGTACTGTATCAAAAACAGCTTGAATTGTTTCCGTAGACACAAATGGTCGCACACCGTCGTGAATACAAATAACTTCGCCAGTTGCTAATTTTATTGCTTCTTTTATAGAATCAAAGCGTTCTGTTCCGCCTTCTACCACGTGATGTTTTAATGTAAAATCATGTTGTTCACACAAGAGAGCCCATTCATTAAACCAAATTGCGGGAAGTGTGACCAAAAGTTGCGCTTGGGCATCAAAATCAAAAAAGCGTTGTATGGTGTGCATTAAAATAGGAGTCCCATTTAAAAGCAAAAATTGTTTAGGAACTGCAGAATTCATGCGCTTTCCGATACCCCCCGCTGTAATAATTATAGTTGATGTCATCCTTAATTTTTGCCGATACCTGGAACCTTTGAATTCTCTTGCACTTGTTGGCCATCTTTGAAGTTAATTTCTTTAATTATTTTTCCTTTGCTGCCGTAGACGATAAATTTTCCGTGTTTCAATCCATTCTTATATTCACTTTCACTGGTTAGATCACCCTTTCTGGTGTATTGACGCAACCAGCCATCTAATTCACCTTCATTATAATGCGAAGTAACCGCGGGATATCTTCCTCCGGGATAATAATCTATCCAGCCTCCATGTTTTTTCCCATTTTTGAATGTACCCTCTTCAGTTTTTTTGAAATCCTTCGAAGAATATGAAATGGAGATTCCGTCTTTTACGCTTTCTTCATGCGTACGATCTTTCATAATGCCGTAATCAATTTTCGACTTCACGGTAATTACTTTGTAGCTTACTACGTCTTTTGGTTTTCCGTTGTCAAAGTAATCTGTCCAAGTACCGGATTTGAAATTTCGCTCATATTCACCTGTCAAATGGGGTTTCCCTGATTCGAAAAACGAAAGCCACGGTCCGTCCAAAAATCCATTTTTGAAATTAGCTTCATTCTTAATTTCACCGTTTTGCCAGTAGTTTACCCATTTCCCTTCTTCGCGAGACAGCTTGTATACACCAGACATTAGAAGTTGTCCATCTTCATACCATGTTTCCCATAAACCATCTTTTTCATCATCCACAAAAGCGCCTTTTTTGAATGGTTTTCCATTTTGATATTGATATGCCCAATTACCATGTTTCTTATCTGCTTTAAATTGTGCAGTATAGCTTAATTCCCCTGTTGGAAACCAAAATGTCCAGTTTCCATCTTGCTTGCCATCTTTAAACTCGCCTTGCATGTCGCGCGTGCCCTTGTTCGTATACCAAGTCCAAATCCCGGTTTTTTCACCTTCAGAATAATATCCTTCAACGTTTATTTGTTCGTTGTCGTAGTAATAAACATATTTTCCATCAAGTTTTCCGGCTTTATAATTACTAATTTTTTCAACAGGTCCAGTGTAATAAAAATACGTCCATTCACCAGTTTTTAAGTTGTTTACGAATTCGCCACGCAAAAATAAATAGCCATATATACTGAATTCTTCAAAGGCACCATTGGGTAGTCCGTTTACGTAAGTATAAACTTCTTTTTTGTGGCCAGTGGTGTAAAAGGTGTTGTATTTTCCAGTGCCGTTTTTAATAGTTTGTGTATGTAAACTATCCGGCATCCAAAACGATCGAATATAAGTCGTGGTATCTATAATCTCTTGTTCCGATTTCTGTTTACCCGTAATGTAATAGTCCTTCCAAAATCCTATTGGCTTGCCAGCTTTATAAAATCCTTCTTGAGAAATTTTAGAAGTTTCATTCCATTCTCTAAACACACTGTCTTGAATGTCCAGTTTAAAATATCCTTCTTGTTTCAATTTTCCATTCGTAAAATAGAGTAGAACAGGTCCATGCAGTTTACCCATATAATAATTACGCAGTTCCTCTTTGTTCCCATTTTTCGAGTAAAATATCCAAGAACCGTGTTTTTTGGTGGTTTCTCCAAGGGCATCTTTGTAATAAGAACCTTCAGATTCTATTTTGGTTTTAGCAAAATCCCAATAATTGTATTGACGACGGGTTTGATTTTCTTTTTCAACCTTTTGGCTAAAAGCCGAGGAAAACAGTATAATTACAAGTGTGGACAGAAGGAATTTCATAAGTGAAATCGGAGAGTTTTTAATATAATATGTAAAACGCAGTTAAGCCGAAATGGTACAAAATATTATCTAAAAATCACTTGAACCAATAATATAATCCCAAAAATAAAAATTATACTCCCTGTTATTTTGTTAAGTGAAGACAAGACATCTTTTGTAATATAGGGGCGAAGCATTTTTGCACCAAAAATTTTCAACACATCAATGGAGAAAAAAGTAAACAATAATACTGCGATATAAATAAACAGAGTAGCGCCGCTAGACAAACCATTAATTGATCCTTTTGATCCAAGAGCTAAGATACTAAACCAATAAAATAGTACCATCGGATTAACTAGGTTTAAGATAAAACCTTTTGTAAAAAATTTTAAGTAATCTCCTTGCGTTAGCAATCCGCTTGAGTCTGGATCAGCATGGGGATCTTTAATTTTTTTTAAAAATGTTGCTACACCGAAAAATAAAAAGAAGCTTCCTCCAATTATCTTAATAATAAAGTTATCCTCACTTTTAGTAACAGATTCAACTTCAGAGTAAAAGAAATAGGCTATACAAATATAAATAAGGTCACTCAACAATACACCGGCATCAAATGCCAAAGCAGCTTTCACCCCTTTTCGAATACTTGTTTCTAAAAGGATAAAGAAAACAGGACCGATAAGCACACTCAAGACTACCCCTGCAACAATTGCTTTAAAAATTATTTCTGTCAAATCGAATATGGTTTCTGCAAAAATACAAAAGCATTTAGATTGAAACAAACCTTTCCAATTGTTTTATTGGGAAATGTGACTTTTTAGAAGGAATCTGCGCAATACAGTGAAGTGCTTGTGGTAGAATTTCAACAATCCATAATTCTATGCATAGAGTCTCTACAAATAATGTTACCTTTGCCATTCTGAAAAAAAGAATATTATGAAACTTGCAGCTGCAAATAAGCAAATCACTGAAATTATTGCCAAAGTTGAAAAAGGAGGCATTCAAGCAAAAGGATTGATCGAGGACTTAAAAGCATTAAGAGAATTTGGTTTGAAGGAAGAAGATCCTTTGGTTACTAAGGTTGTACGATTATCGTATGAGTTTTTGGAAAAAAACGAAGCATTTGACATACAAGCTCAGTTTGACGAAGATGAGGAAGGAAATGAATATCCTTTAGACATTGAAGACAAAGAAAACTTTTTGTATTTGATGAATTTGTTAATCAATGCAGATCATAAAATTAACCGTGAGGAAATTAAAGATTACCGCTCGGCTTTGAAAGAAGAATTATATTAAAATAACAAATCATACGAAAAGCGAATCTCTCAAGGATTCGCTTTTCTTTTGTAAATTAATTTCTAACCCAACCTTTTTTGAAACCATTGCATCTTTCAAAGGAGAACTGATACAATTGCATGGCTGAATTAGATGCTCAGGATATAGAATGGATTGAAAAATGCTTGAAAAATGATCAAGTTGCTTTCGAACGTCTATACCAGAAGTATAGTCCTTGGTTGTATAGTGTTTGTTTACGTTACGTTTCGAATAAAGATGATGCGCAAGATATTCTTCAAGATTCATTTATTTTGATTTATAATAACCTGAAGCAATATTCTAAAGAAGCGAGTTTTAGAGGATGGATGAAAAAAATTACAGTGAATTGTGCATTAGGATCTTTTCGAAAGAAGAATGCCGCAGTCTATACGAACAGCAAGGGAGACGCAGAAGAACAAATCGTTATCGATTTAGATTTTGTGAATGACATGGACGTTGAAGAGTTACATTATTTTATCGATAAGTTGGCTCCTGGAAGAAAACAAGTTTTTAATGCTTACGTAATTGAAGGATTTTCACACAAAGAAATTGCCCAACAATTAGGTATCGCTGAAGGCACCTCAAAATCTCAATTGTTTGATGCTAAACGAGAACTGAAATTGGCCATTGATAATAAATTTGCGATTGCAAAAACCAAGGACTTATGAGCGACTCTACAAACGATAAGAACTTACAAGCAGTTTTTCAGCAAAAGTTTGAAAATGAAACTGCAACCCCACCGCCATTGGCATGGGGTAACATAAAAGCAGCTTTACCTCCTGCCGGAGGAGGGCGAAGAATTGGGGGCTGGTATTGGGTAACTGGATTATTGCTTATAGGAAGCATTGGAACTTATTTCATCGTAGAAAATTATAACCAAAACGAACGTATCGCGAAAAACATTACTAAAGACACAACATCAAACACAACATCAAACACAACATCTAGCTCAGCTAAAAGCGAATCCCAAAATGAATTAGAATACAGAACTCAAGCAGAATTAAATGAGCTGCAAAAAAACAAGGAAGCTGCTGCGCAGCCGGCAGCAAACAACACTACTATAGCTCCAACAAATACTCAAAATGCGGCAAGTTTAAAAACTACTGCGTCAGTGCCTGAAAAGAAAACGCAAATTGCCAAGGTTCAAAAATCGAATAACTCAAGTTCGAACGTTGCGTTGGTTAAGGATCAAAAAAACACAGGCATTACGGGGAATTCTATTGCCGATCATAAAATTTCGGTTGAGAATACAAACGTGATTGAACAACAAAAAAATGCTGCTTTAGCTAAAGAATTGGCGCTTGCCCAAAAAGCTGAACTTGAAACTGCCGTGAATAGCTTACCGGTGAAACAAAAAGAACTAATTCCGTTGGTGAATAATAGCGAGCTAGCGCCGTTTAACTTGATCGTACTAAAGCCAATAGTTATTTTCAATCCTTGGTCAATTGACATGTATGCGGTTGCAGGAAATAATTATAGAAAATTTACCACGAGTATTAATCCGGATGATTTAAAATCTAATACATTGAGTCCAAAATCAAGCATCATGCACAACAGAGCTGTTGGAATTAATGTTGGTTATCGTTTTTCAGATTATTTTTCCATTCGTACGGGAATGTCTTTGGGAGGAAATAGATTCACTTCAAATTTTTACCAAAAGAAAATTTACAATAGCCAAATTTCCCAACAAGGTGGATACGAAGTAAGCTCTTCGGAGGGATCATATCGTATTGCTACAACTGAAACAGCAGGTTATTTTAACTCGCCAACAGATAGTGTGATCGTGAGAATGCGTCTACAGCAACGTTCTTCTTACATAAGTATTCCTATCAACTTTAGATTTACCTTGCCAAGTAAAACATTTTTGCAGCCGTATTTGAGTTTTGGAACTATTTTGGATGTTAAAAGTAGAGAAAGATCTCGGTTGATTATTGACAACAACGGACAAATAAGAACGTCAAATTTAACTCGTTTGGCTAAATCAGGTGGAATTAAACC
>JAYSRU010000228.1:0-8633 GCA_043720875.1 Crocinitomicaceae bacterium | reverse complement strand
GATTTCAAAAATTATGAAGGACACAATTACAGTTGTTATATCATTTGCCCACAACAAATTCATTTAATGAATAGGAATAGCTCTTTGGGCACTGTTATTCAATTTTCTGAAGATCGAATCAACTCGGCAGAAATTAGATCAAGCTTAAGACAACTTACGTTTTACGAAGATGCTCCAATAATTTTTGAAAATAGCGAAGCTTCATTTACGGAGCTTCAATCCTTATTAACCTTGTTGGATAAGTACAGTAGTAAAAATGACGTTGGGAACAATCTGGTAGTCACCCAACTCCTGCAAGCTTTTATATCGGTGGTATTAGAGAATAATCGATTAAAGGATAATTCAATCCAGCACTTAGACAAGAAATTATTAATTGAATTCTATCAATTATTGGAAATCCATTACACTGATAATGTTGGTGTTCAATATTATATTGATCAGTTAGGAACGACAGAGAAAAAACTATCTGTTGCAACAAAAACGCATACTGGATTAAGTCCACTTCAGGTTATTCACAATAGAATTCTATTGGAAGCAAAACGTTTATTAGTGTTTGAAGATACCGCCCACAAAGAGATAGCCTATCAACTTGGATTCGATTCTCCGGCCTCGTTTTCAACCTTCATTAAGTCTAAAACAGGCTTTTCTCCTTCCGAGCTAACCAAACACTTGGCGGAAATTCATAAGTAACAGGCGGATATTCCTAACTTAAATAGGAAACACTTGCGTTAGTTTTGTCATCAAATACTATTCATCATTAAAACTAACATCATGAAAAAGCTAATTATTTTTGTTTGCCTGCTTCACACTTCTGGTAGCATAGCACAAACCGCAACATGGCAACAAGTAACAACGCCAACAACAAAAGATTTAAATTGTATCGTTTTCCCATCACCTCAGGTAGGTTATATTGGAGGCGCAGACAGTGTACTACTCAAAACAATCGATGGAGGAATCACCTGGACACAGCTTGCATACAGTGGAATAAACTTTTACCCTGGAGGAGACAGTTTTATGGAATTAGATTTTATCACCAACGACATAGGATTTGCAACCGTTGGTCCTTACTCGGGTACGTATAAAACAGTTGACGGAGGTTTGACTTGGACCGTTTTAACGAACACGCTATGTTATAATCACGGGCTATACTTTTTTAACGAACAAGAAGGATTTGTTGGCGGGGCAGGATGCTTTCAAGGAGAACAGCTGTTGAAGTTTACAGCAGGAATCGAAGCCCCTGTTACCATTACTACACCAACATGGCAAGCAACTGATCTTATTGTAGATATTGATTTTGACTTAAATATGTTTGGGTCTGTTGGTTTAGCGGTAAGTGCTGGAGGGCGAATTCTGAGAACTACGGATAGCGGTTTAAACTGGGATACAATTCCTTCTTCGCTTGGTAATTTTGTCCCCTTGACAGCTGTTACCATTGTGAATTCTAACTTAGCTTATGTTGCTTACGATAATGGTGGGGCAGTAGGTTCTGGATTATTAATTTCTACGAATGGAGGTTTAACCTGGTCGTTAGATGTAAATACTGCAACGTTTTACAACCTTAGTTACAACGACGTATATTCTAATAACCTGGAAAGAACATTTGCAGCAGCCACAGCTTCAGTACTAAACGCAGGGGTGATCATGGAATCGGATAATTCAAATCTATGGAATATTTACCTGGTGGATAATCCAATCAATAGCATTACTTCCTATAGCGATACCGTAATTTGGGGTGCAGGAAAAAATGGATATTTGGTAAAAAACATAGCTACAGGAACGCTGTCATTGAATGAGTTAAGTTTGGAAGGCGCTTTGAAACTTTCACCAAATCCAGCGCGTGATTTCTTTACCGTGCAATTTCCGAACGATACGGATAATAGTAACGCAGTTATTGAGGTTTATGGGATGGATGGCAGAAGGATTAAGACAGGAGAGCCAGGACAAAATAGCGTTCAGGTATCAGATCTTTCCACTGGAGAATACCTCGTTCATGTTACACAAGGTGTAAGAATCTGGAGTACGAAATTCATAAAGTTGTAAGTGTCACATTTGAATAAATTAGTATCCAAAAATGATAGTGATTAGCAAAATAAACTTTGAGGGTTAGTATGCTCCAAAGTTTGTTTTGTTAACTTAATATTCTATCTTTAACCGAGAATTAAGGCGTTCTTAGTACTCAATCTTGTCAAGTGATAGATTGTAATATGAAATTACAAACGAGATGTTCCAGCACTTTTCTAATAACCAAATCATACCACTAGTTATTAGCGTAGTACTGCTAATTTGTTCCATCCTTTTCTTTCAAAACAGTAAAACAAGGGCTAGCTTATTTTTGTTGTTTTTAGGGGCAATTGGTCTGGGTTTTTTCATGGCAAATCTCGACCATTTTTTAATATTGTGGGATGAGCAATATCATGCACTAGTTGCCAAAAATTTATCATTTGATCCACTTAAGCCAATGCTTTATTCCAATCCATTATTAGCCTATGATTATAAGGATTGGACGGGAAATCATGTTTGGCTACATAAACAACCTCTTTTTCTTTGGCAAATGGCGTTGAGTTTGAAGTTGTTTGGGTACAACGCTTTGGCCGTGAGACTTCCAAGTATTATTTTACATGCTGTTGCAGTAATTTTTACCTATCGAATTGGTAAAATTGTAGCGAACGAAAGAATTGGATATTACGGTGCATTATTTTTTGCATTGGCCTACTATCCGCTTGAATTAGTAGCGGGCAACGGTACCACTGATCACAATGATATTTCATTTCTTTTTTACGTAACTGCGAGTTTATGGGCATGGTTTGAATACCAACATACAAAAAATAAATACTACCTCGGTTTAATTGGATTGTTTGCGGGATGTGCTGTTCTCGTTAAATGGCTTGTTGGATTATTGATTTATGCAGTTTGGATGGTAACGATTGGAATAAATGACAAACAGAATTGGTTCAAACGAAAATCATATAAACCTATGCTAGGGGCATTTTTAATAAGCCTATTAGTGTTTTTACCCTGGCAAATCTACATCTTAATTTATTTTCCACTTGAAGCTAATTATGAATTTGCATACAATACAAAACATTTTTTTGAGCCAATAGAAAATCACGGCGGTAGCATGTGGTTTCACATTAAAGTACTGAATAATATATATGGTTCGGGTTATGTTGTACCTTACTTGTATTTAATTGGGCTAATACTCTTCTTGAAAAACAGTACTACCAATATGTATCGTTATGCAATAATATCTGCTGTTCTTATAACCTATATTTTTTACTCGATGGCCGCAACAAAAATGGTGTCCTTCTGCATTATCGTTTCTCCGTTTGTGTTTTTAGGACTAGGTAGTTTAATAGATACGGTAGTCAACTTTTTAGCATCGAGAATAAAGCACGCTAAATTTGTACTAATATTTTGTCCAGTAATACTGGTGGTTGTAGGTTTTTTTGTATTAAATATTCCAAGAATTCAAAATAATCATACCGATCGTAAACCGAATCATGATTCCAAACGGTCGGTTGAATTAAGAGAAATGGAATTCATTCAAAAACTAAAGAATCGATTAGGCAAAGAAAAATATGTGGTTTTCAATGCAAACGTAAGGTTGAACGGACATATACCAATCATGTTCTATACCGATTTTATTGCATATAACTTTATTCCTAGTGAAACGCAAATTGCACGTATAGCAGCAAAAAAATATAAAATTGCTATCTTAGACAACGACAAGTTACCCGGTTATATAAAAAACAAAAAAGACATAATTAAAATAAAGATGTGAAAGGAAGATCTGAGACATTCCAAATTTAACTTGTCACTAAATCGGTTGCAAGTAGTATTCTTTTCTAATAATCTTCTAGGAAAAAATTGAATTTAGCATCTTGCCATTCCACAAAACCATAGGTATCTATGTTGTCGTTGTAACCATACCATACTTTACCTGATTTATTTCCTTGTGCGATGGAATATTGACCATTATAAAATACTGCTGCAGGTATATCAGAATAATCGTAGGGAGTTGATTTTTTTAAGGCAGTTGTTATTTCTGTAGAAAAATTTTCTTTGTTCACATCACTGCCAATTAAAGTTCCCGTATAGTAATTCAGTGCTTTAAAATAGTCTCGCTCAAGCGCAGGCTGAACGGAAAAGGATTGTCCATTAAATAACGTAAAGTCTATATTTCCTGTAATAATGTTCTTGAATGAATTTGGTAAATTGACATTATCGAGTGCCGTAGTGGCAAGTTGAGACATTTGTAATGTTCCAGTCAATTGCACATTATTACAACTGTAATTCTCAAAGGTTAAGGTGGCCATGCTTATAGATGATCCAATACTATCTGTGCAAGACCAAATTAGTTTGCCACGACGGATGCGTTTGTCCAAGCAGAAGGTAGAATCTTTAAAATTAATTATAATGGTGTCAAGATCAGTTAATGCAGGTGTGATTTTGTAGACAAGTTCAGAATTGTTAGTTACCGCATACCAAGATAATACTGTAGTTGTTTTCATACTATGGTCAAACATTTCCGCCAAAGTGGTAATTTCATTCATTGCGCGCAAGCTATTTTTAATCGCAACGAATTCAGTAACTTGAGGAACAGCTTTTTTACAGGAAACGACGCTTAAAAGAACAAAAATGTAAAGTAATTGTTTCATCTTTTATAAAATTTTAAAATGTAGAGAGAATCGCGTAATCAAAGAGCTTTGTATGGGTTTTAGTCGATCGATGGTTACATAATCAGCATATAGCAAGGGTCGGGTTCCGAGCATTAAAAAACCTCCAAAAAGCCCCTTATCCATGCTCACTTGAAACATAAGTCCTTGCTTTTTTAATTTCAATCCATCGCTTTTATATTGTATCGGCACGTTAATGTTGTAAGGCGAAAGTTCAATTACGTCTGCTGAAGAAAGTACTGATTTGTCGATAAACAAATACCTTAAACTAATTTCAAGAAAACTCACATCACTTCGAATTCTTTTGTTTTTTACCAAAAATCCAATTCCGAGTCCATAAAACGGAAGTTGGGTGGTTAGAAAGTACTTGTCGTCTGTTTCTTTTAATACGGGTAAACCAGTTTCAGTTGACAATAACGCTCCTCCCTTGTCTTTATCTTGTTCAAGTACCATGGGTCTTTTTCCAGCGTCGTAAGTGCCAATTAGAGACAAGCCCATGTCTTTTAGTTTTGTGACACAAAAACTGGCCTTAAGGTCATAATTATAAACATTATCCAAAAAACCAATATCGCTTTTTAATTTATTGTACCTGTAGATGTTTAGCGAACCGTGGAGTCTCCAAAAATCTAAATGAGAACCAAATGCCAAACCTGCATTGGTTAATTTCGATGAAACTCCTTCTGAATTTAAATCACCAAAAACACCAACAAAGGGTTGTATGAAACGAGGAAATTTTCTCGACAACGCAGAAGTGTCTTCAAGTTGAATGGTCGGATTAGCCATAACGGGCAATGCACAAGACATTGCCAACAGCAAAGCCATACAAGAACTGATTTGTTTCATTCTAATTCTCATAATCCGAAGCATGGTATTTTTTATAAGACTTTATTATTTTTCCAATAGGTATGGTGTAATGTATGGACGCATAATTACCATTTGCCAACGACGCTTTGTATTTGTCGAATATAAATCTTCCAAATTCTACATTAACAACACCAATCTCGATGGCAAAATAAGCAGATATAACCGCTGCAGATTTCGTGAGTCGAACGTCATTTGTTGGGGAGGACCACAAATCTGGTTCAGCAATAAATTCCGCGTCTTTTAATGCGTTTGATCCGCTATAAATGTAGCTTGGTTTAGACAAAACGCCATATCCAAATCCGAACCCTGTCATAATACGTAGCGCACTGGGGTTGCTACCATCATCATCACCTTTACTCACTGTTGTTTGTGATACAGCACCACTTCCTCCAGAACCGGCTATGGCTTTTACGAATAATCCGAACAAGTTCATGCTGATTCTTGCTTGTGCAATGACCGCATTACCTTCAGCGGCAAATGTATTTGATTTTTTATCCAAAACATTATCTCTTCCCTCTGGAAAAGGATTGTGCAAATAGCTTTTTTCTGTGTTCGAGCCATATCCAATCTTTCCAGCATCAATAATGGCGTCGAACCCAAAATAACTGTATCTACCCGACAAGCCAATCCCGTAAAGCTTAGTTGCGCCTTTATATCCTTGACTAGCGAATGTGTACCTTGGTGCAATCCCCCAAAATGGTTTTACGGTTAGGCGCGCATATGAAGATCGTTCGGTGTAATCATAGGTGCCGCTGTAAGTTACTAAATAATCTCCTTCAACTCGAGAGTAACTGTAATTCCCAGCATATCGGGTGTCTACTACATCTCCAGAATTAGTTCCAATACCAAGAATTTCGAACAAGGCATCTGCCTTTAAACTAATGTAGGGGTAAACAATATTTTCTCTTAATCCTGTTGATTTAAGTTTGATTCTATTAAAATTGACACCGCCTTCCACGCTAAAAAACGGAAAATTACATACAAATGAAGTGTTTAATCCGAAGCCTTTCGACTTTATTCCCCTTTCACTCAAACTTACGGATGCAATTCCTAATTTTGGATAAATGGACATTCCACGTACGCCCATTTGACGCGTATTGACCAATGCAAATCTTCGTAAAGGAAATTGAAGTCCATAACTAGACAATTGTTTATTGGAACTCTTTAATGCATCTAGCACAGGGTTCTCTCCATCTTGTCCTTTTTCAAAAAAACTTCGATTACTTACCGAATTGTAAAAGAAATCAATGCTAATGCCTTTTTTATATTTTTGATCGACTGCCTCTTTCCTTTTTCCGAGTGGAATATCCAGTAGCTTAAACGTACAGTTTAGCCCATTTTTTAAATCTGAGTATTCATTTTTCCCTAAAATAGAACCGGTTTGTAGTCCAACAGTTCCTTTGGGTAACAATTGCGCATGCAGCGTAGTTGCGCACAGAAAATACAAATACAGTGTACAAGTTAATAGCTTGGTTCTTTTCATAGTACAAATTTATACAATTACTAGCGACCCGGCAATAGGGAGATATCCCTATAATGTAGGTTGATGCAATTGTTTTAGATTTCGCTTTAATGTATACATTTACAAAAAAAATAATTCAAAAGACATGCTAAAAAAACGATTAATTCTCTTGCCCGTATTATTTTTTATTGCCGCTTGTGGCTCGAATGAAGCCAACAAAACGGTGGACAGCAAAGATGCAAAAGTGGAAACAGCCTTGCAATTTATCAACGGATATGTGGATAACGCGAACAAAATGAAAGATGCAGTGGAGGTAGTAGCGTGGGCAACCGCGAACACTTATGCTTCAGCTAGTTTCAAGAAAGAAGTGAAGCGTATTGTAGACGAAGCAAATCACCTAGATCCGGAAATGGGACTTGGGTTTGATCCTATTTTTGATGCACAAGATAATCCGGAAAAAGCCTTTGAATTTGAAGCGTTTGATGAAAAAACAAACTACATCACCTTGAAAGGTAAGGACATGGAAGATTTCAAATTGACGGTGAAAGTAATAGAGCAGAACGGAAAGTTCCTGGTTGAAGGTTGCGGAATGGTGAACGTTTCACAAGAAAATAGAGCGAAGAGATAAGCTATTTAGATTAGCAATTGAGTTGAATTTTAAGCTCAATTTTTCCCTTTTTTTATAACCAAAACTAATCCATGCTTTCGAAGAAATCAGAATAGGCAATAAAAGCCTTAGTCTGTATCGCTGAAAACTAAGGTAATGCTGTTCCGTTGAAAATTTCTGAGATTTATGAACGAGAATAAAATCCAAGAAATATCTTTTCCTCACCGAGAGAATAACTGGCAATCATATTATTTGATACGGGAGAAATTAAAACAAAAAATCACTAAAAAGCATTGTCCATAAGAGACAAGTTTACTTCTTGAGCGAGAGACTTCTTTATTTACCAAAGGACTTTCAGCAGTTACAAAGGCTTCTATCGTCCAAAATCAGTGATATAAATTTTTAACACCATCACTTCCGTTAATGGTTTTTTAATTTGGTCTTGAAAGTTTTTAAACTGAATTGAAACCGCTGATTGATTATGGTGTAACTCTCCTGAAGCATTTGTCACATTTTGCGTTTCTCTAATTTTCAAAAACATTTGCAATTGATTCAAGGCGTAAATTATAAATTATTTTTATGAATTACATTACAAAGATAAATAAAAACTTATGAATAAGTGTGTTTAACTTTGCATTATGGAATTAAAAGATAAGATCTACAGATTTAACAAAATAAGTGTTTTAGCATGTGTTATAACAATTATTTGTAGTTGTACCGTCATTAGACCAGGAGAAGTTGGTGTAAAACAAAAACTTGGTAAACTTTCAGAAAAAACGCATACTCAAGGTGCGGTTTGGTTCAATCCATTTGTTACAAAAGTTATAAAAAGGAATATTCAAATGAATGATATTAAACTGTCGCTTAGTTTACCCAGTAAAGAGGGATTGAGTGTTATAGCAGAAATATCGATCCTCTATAGAATTGAATTAAAAAGTGTTACTAAAGTAATTAAAGACCTTGGTTTAGAGTATGAAAATATCATTTCAAATGTGTTTAGATCTGCTTCTGCGGATGTTTGTTC
>JAYSRU010000227.1:0-8639 GCA_043720875.1 Crocinitomicaceae bacterium | reverse complement strand
CCAAAGCTTGGGCAAATGGTTCTTTGCTTTCGTTGAGTTCCATTTGAAGTTTTAGGAGCCATGCCCAACCGTAAGTACGTTCATACGATTTTTCATGTTTCTTCGATAAATAGGCTATTTCTTGCGCAATATTTTCTACGGATAAGTTCACTTGCAATTTTTCAATAAGCGCTGAACGACGCTCGAGATCTGGAAAGTGGTTCAACAAATACATTAAACTCCAATGGCCGTGAACCGAACTGTGCCAATCAAAACAACCATAAAAACTTGGGTGCAAGGCTTTCGGACCCAACAATTCTGAACTATCTGCCAACAATTGATTTAACTTGTTGGGATATTCTTGCTGCAAACATTTTAGCGGTAACGAAGCAAGGTGATTTGCTTTTTCAAGTGTTAAATCTTGTGCGTTTAGGGTAAGGGAAAAAAATGAGAGAAGAAAGAGGAAAGTTTTCATTGCATTAAATTTTGCGCTAAGTTATTGTTTTTTTGAATGATCGATTGGTCTTCGAAAACTGGGCTTGTCAATTTACGTGTAAGGTGAGCGTAGAGTTTGGAAAATTGAATGAACGTTAAAACCACATTTTGTCGTAATTTTGATTAATTGGAGGTCGCAAATTGCGTCCTCCAATTTTTTAATTGTATATTTAAGATTCAGAACTCACAATATAATGGATAATACAAATACTCTTCCCGACGAAAAAATCATGAATAAAATTCACATTATTCGAGGGCAAAAAGTAATGTTAGATAGAGATTTAGCAATACTTTATGGAGTTGAAACCAAACGTTTGAAAGAAGCAGTACGACGAAATTCGCTTCGTTTTCCTGAAGATTTTATGTTTGAAATGACTGTTAATGAGTTTGAAGAATGGAGGGGAAATTTCGAATTAACAAAGGAAGACAGAATGGGATTGCGTTATGCACCTTATTGTTTTACGGAACAGGGAGTGACAATGTTATCTTGTATCTTGAACAGCGAAACAGCAATAAAAGTAAATATCCAAATCATAAGGATTTTTACCCGAATGAGGGAACTTGTATCGACCAACAACGAAATATTGTTGAAGTTGGAAAAAATGGAAAATAAGATACTTAAAAATCAAGAAGTAATGAACCAGCATGACGAAGAAATCGCTTTGATTTTTAAATACATGAAAAAATTGTTGCACTCGGAAAATCCTCAAAGAACGCAGATAGGTTATAAAACTAAAGGAAATAACGAATCTGAATAAAATTCTATATTAAATCACTCGCGGTAAGATCAATAATTTATGGAACTATCTGCCAACAATTGATTTAACTTGTTGGGATATTCTTGCTGCAAACATTTTAGCGGTAACGAAGCAAGGTGATTTGCTTTTTCAAGCGTTAATTCTTGTGCGTTTAGGGTAAGGTTAGAAAGTGTTAGAAGAAAGAAGAAAATTTTCATTGCATTGATTTTTGCACTAAGTTATTGTTTTGTAAGGTGTGCGTGCAGTTTTGGAAATTGAATACCTTTGTTTTCACGGTATTTAAAAGAACGTAGTACAATCGAATCACAAGAAACAGAAAATATTCTACTTCTCAACGTGTCATTATCAGAATTTATCCAAAAAGCATATTTGGAATAGGGTTCTTTTATGATTCTATCACCAGGTTCAACTTGTGAAACAATACCCTGTATAGGCTGAAAATAAATTTCTTTTCTGTTAATTGTTTTTATTATAAAAGTAGCATTATACTGTGGACTTCTATAGGTTTTAGAAACAACATAATCCCACTTTTCTTTATAATTATTTATTTCCCATTCGCAAGTTTTACTGCTTTCTCCCATACAAGAATACGCAGTAAACAGAATAACAATATAAATTATATATTTCATAGTTTGTTTGAATTTTTTTTCTTGCTCCACAGTAAAGTTACTTAATAATGTTGACAAGGCTTCCTTATATCTTTGATGGTAGTAGTTGCAATTCCCAAAAAAACTCCTAGCCTTGATTGTAGTGAAAATCTTCTGCTTTTTTAGCAGAAATTGTAACGGAAAGCGAGAATTGCTCCATAAAAAAAAGCTCAACTGTTTCCAATTGAGCTTTCTGTATGTTTTGTTTTAGTTGTTACTTAATAGTAAACTGCTCTACGTACTTTAGAAACGTATTTCGCTAAACGAATAACTTGTTTCGTGTAGCCAAATTCATTGTCATACCACGTGTATAACACAATGTTTTCACCATCCGGAGAAACAATCGTTGCATGTGAATCATAAACCGAACAACACGTGTTACCGATAATGTCTGTAGAAACTAATTCAGGATCAAACGAATAGTAAATTTGATTTACCAAGTTGCCATTCAACGCAGCGTCTTTTATCAATGCATTGATTTCTTCAACGGTTACTTTTCCTCCAATTTGTAAACTTAATATTGCTAACGAACCATTTGGTGTAGGTACACGCACAGCATTTGCAGTTAATTTGTCTTTTAAGTTTGGAATAACCTTCGTTACCGCACTTCCAGCTCCTGTAGATGTGATTACCATGTTTACCGCTGCCGAACGTCCACGTCTTGGTTTGTTGTGCATATTGTCCAACAAGTTTTGATCATTCGTGTAGGCATGCACCGTTTCGATGTGGCCTTTTAAAATCCCGTATTTGTCGTTGATTACTTTTAGAATCGGAGAAATTGCATTCGTTGTACAAGAAGCAGCAGAATAGATGCTTTCTGTTTCTAAATCAATCGTTCCTTGGTTAATTCCGTAAACAATGTTCGGAATTTCTTTTCCTGGAGCAGTTAACAATACACGAGAAACGCCTGTAGATTGTAAGTGACGACTCAAGGCTTCGCGGTTGGTGAAAACACCCGTATTATCAATTACCAATGCATTTTTAATTCCATACGCTGTATAATCTACATCTTCTGGGTTCTTAGCATCAATCATGTGCACGGTTTGCCCATTGATGATCAATGCTTTATTAGCAGTATCTTCATCAACCGTACCTTTGAAAGCACCATGAACAGAATCGTTGCGCAATAAAGAAGCACGTTTAATAATATCTGCATCCGAGTTGCCACGTGTTACGATTGCTCTTAAACGCAATTGTTGGCCACGACCAGCTTGTTTAATCAATTCTCTTGCAGCCAAACGACCAATACGCCCAAATCCATAAAGAATTACATCACGTGGTTCGATGTTTTCATTTTTGTCTGAAGACAAGCCTGAAAGTTTTAATTTTAAGAAATCAGCTTTCGAAGCAAAATTAGCTTTTTCCAATAACCATTCAGAAGCTAACTTACCGATGTCTATTTTTGCAGGAGCGATGTCTAGTTTTAACAATTCTTCAGCTAAATCTGAAGTAGTGAAAACATCAATTGGTTTGTTTACTACTTTTTCAGCATAACTATGTAAGTGAAGTATTCCAGAAATCGTAACATCTGTTAACGCGTTTCTGAATAACACTAATTCAATTCCTTTGTCGTAAAGTAATTGTCCACTTTTGCTAATCAATTTCACTGCTGCGCGTTCGCTTTCAACGTGTGATTTTAATTGCTTTTCATAACCAGTTGCGGCTTCCATATTCGTTTGTTTTTTTTATTATTAGCTTGTTAAATTATAGCACAAAAAAAGCCACGTCGTTTCCGAAGTGGCTTATTTTTTTATCCTAAGTATGCTTTTAAGAGTTTGTTACGCGATGCATGTCGTAATCTTCTGATTGCTTTTTCTTTAATTTGTCGCACACGCTCACGTGTCAAATTAAACTTAGCTCCAATTTCTTCTAACGTTAATCCGTGATTCATTCCAATTCCGAAGAACAAACGAATGATTTCTCTTTCTTTATCTGTAAGTGTGCTTAATGAACGCTCAATTTCTTTTTGCAATGATTCAGCCATTAACGCATGATCCGCTTTTGGAGAATCGTTGTTTTCCATTACATCTAACATAGTACCACCATCTTCTGAAGCAGAAAGGGGAGCATCCATAGATACATGACGACCAGAAACATTTAAACTTTCTTTGATTTTTTCTTCTGGAACTTCCAAATCTTCTGCTAATTCTTCTGCTGAAGGTGGACGCTCTAATTGTTGCTCTAATCTAGAAAATGCTTTGTTGATTTTATTTAATGAACCAACTTGGTTAAGCGGTAAACGCACAATACGCGCTTGCTCTGCCAATGCTGATAAAATAGATTGACGGATCCACCAAACGGCATAAGAGATAAATTTAAAACCTCTTGTTTCGTCAAATTTTTGTGCCGCTCTAATTAAACCTAAGTTTCCTTCGTTAATTAAATCGGGTAGGGTTAAACCTTGGTTTTGATATTGTTTGGCTACGGAAACAACAAAACGAAGATTTGCACGTGTAAGTTTTTCAAGCGCTGCTTGACTTCCTTGCTTTATTTGTCGTGCTAATTCTACCTCCTCATCTGCAGTTATCAATTCTTCTCTACCAATGTCTTGTAAGTATTTGTCTAATGACTGACTCTCACGATTGGTAATCGATTTTGTGATTTTTAGTTGTCTCATGTGTATTTTTAGCTGTTTTTCTGTGAAAACGAGTGCAAAGGTACGGCTATTCTAAGTGACTTTCCAAAAATAAAAGTGCTTTTATTTACACTTTTTCAATGTTTTTTTGCTTACCAAACACCGTGCCTTTAAACTGATTTTAGGGTGAATAAAAATTGTAATGAATTCTTTCTTAGTCGTCTAGTAGATTTATAAGTAAAATTGTCTGGGTACTGGTGTTTCAAAACGCAGTTCTTCTAGCGTTATCGGATGTGTGAATGCTAATATTTTTGCGTGCAGCGCTAAACGGCCAATGTTATTGGTTTTCGCGCCATATTTCTTATCTCCCACAATTGGGTTTCCGATTTCTTGCATGTGCACGCGAATTTGGTTTTTTCTGCCGGTTTCAAGGTTCAGTTCAACCAAGGTAGAATTGGTGCGTTTCTCAATTACTTTGTAATGGGTAACAGCTTTTACGCCGTAACTCGGGTTTTTGCTTGAATGCACAATCAGTGCCTTGCTTTCTTTTAAGTAAGAAATGACCGTATCGCTTTCCTTTGGAGTTTTTCCTTCGACTAAAGCCACATAGGTACGTTCAATAATTGAATCGTTCCAGTTTTCTTGCAAAATGTGTTTAGCATCTTCGTTCTTCGCAAAAACAAGTAAACCTGAAGTGTCTCTATCTAAACGGTGCACAATAAATATTCGATTGTCTTCGTCTTGCGCTTTAACATACGTACTTAATTGAGAGTAAGCGGTTTTGATGCGTTCTCTGTCCGAACCCATGGTAAGTAAGCCAGCAGGTTTTTCTATAACAATGATGTCATCATCTTCGTGGAATATTTTTAAACTCAATACGGCAGTATCCGCACGAGGCGTTTTTTTACCAATAGAGATTTTTGTACCCGGTGTTAAGATTAAGTTGAATTGACTTTGTGCAATTCCATTGATAGAAACCAAACGGTTTTTCAGTAATGACTTAATATTGTCTCTGCTTTTTCCTGGAAGTTGGGCAATCAAGTATTTCATTAACTCTGCTTCTTCGGCAACAATAAACTGTTGTAATACGATTTTACCAGAAGCTCCCGTAGTCGTTGCTTTTGCGAACGTTTTCTTCGCATTTTTAGCGAGCGGTTTTCCTGCTCCAGTTGCTTTACTTGCATTTTTCCCTAAAGGTTTTGCAAATGTTCTACCTGTTTTTTCTTCAGGTTTCACATTTTCCTTTTTTGTTTCTTTTTTAGCTGATTCTGAGGCAGCAGTGGGGTTATTTTTTTTCGAAGGCTTTACAGTTCTTGCCCAAACTTTTTCGTTTTCCAAAATTCTATTTTTCTGTGGATTGCAATTATTCAACTCTTTAACGAGCAGAATCAAATTAGTTTCATTTTTATCCCATTTCTTGTGAAATTTTAAGAAATAGCGTGCAAAGATAGACTATTAAAAGTTAGGAGCTAAAGCAAATGTTAGGTCAAGAATCAACATTCAAATATTTCGCATGTTTTCGAACTCAATTACACTTTCGATAGGTGTGCTGATTAACGTAAAAATATGCTCATAAAAATGTAACCTCGTTTGGTCTAGTAAAAAGTCTACCTTTGTTAAAAGAAAATCTAGTTTATAACCAGAATCACGTATAGTTATGATAAAGCAATTAGCGTTTTTTGTATTAGTGGTTTTTCCGTCTATAGTTAACGTTGCAGCTCAAAATATAAGCGACGCATTAAGCACCTATAATAGAATGCATACTGCACCAATGTTTCGCCCTATAAATCAGGAATACAGGTTTAGGTATTCGAATGCCAAACTAGTGCAATCGACTGAAGAAATAGCTAAATTGAAAATCAAATCAATTAAAATTGCGGTTGATCTACAAAATGCAGCTCAAATGAATGAAAAAGGCAGCATTACATATACTTTTGATAAAAATGGCAATGTGTTAAGCGTTAGTTTTAAGGATGGTTTAGGTAAGGTTTTGGCATCGTCTCTTTATATAAATACGTATGACGAAATAGGCAACCTAAAATCTATTAAAATTTCTATTTCCAAAGCCAACTATGATTTGTATTGCGTTCAATTGTACGACCATTCGGGTCTTTTACTAAGACGCGAAGTAACAAAACAGGTGGTTGAGCATAAGCGTAACGGTGAAATTGCAGAGCCAATTCAAATAGATAGAGAGGCACCACATTCCGAAGGACTTTTGAGAACTTATGAAGAAGCATTTATTGAACAGTATGCGTATGCGACAGATGGCTTGTTGGTGAGTTACAAATTGACACACGCTAATAGTAAAGAAAACCGAACGTATGGATACGATTCCATTACAAGAAATCGCTTGAAGGAATCTCGTTCAGTTATAGAAAAAATTTATTACCTGGTAGATTCAGATGAGCGTAAACACGATTTGCGAGATAGTCTTAAAACCACTCAAACGGATATAGACTATACTTATGACGCAAAAAATGGTTTCCTACTAAAAATTGACTTCAATGTTAATAATGATAAAACAAACTATGCATACACCTATAACCAATTTGGATATTTGGTGAGCGATAAAGTAGTGTACAATGGAATTGAAATTCAAAGTAAACACTATTGGTTGGACAAAAATAATGAGTTAGTAGTGACAGAAAACCTTAAAGGAGATGCCGTAAATAGTAAAACACTACACTCAAAAGCGAGAGAAAAAGATAAAAGTTATACCGTGCGTGATGCATACGATAACGGCGTTTCCTATGGGAATACTTTCAAGCAATTTTCGAAAAGCAATTTACTATTGATAGATAAAGGAACATCAGGATCTATTACTGAAAGCGGTAGAAAAAATCAATTATCAAGTTTTATCCACAGCTATAGTTATGCTTTTTATCATTAGAGAGCAATTTTAGATTGGGATGGATCGTGTTATAGTGGAAATCGCAGTATGCTAAGTAACAGTAATGAAGACGAAGAAACAATAGAACTTGTTTCTGTATTAGAAAATGAAGTGCGCACACAATTAGTTCCAAATCCAAACAATGGAGAATTTAGTGTGGTAGCTTCTGAAGCTATATCAAAAATTCATATCTTTGACTTAACAGGGAAGGAAGTTTATTCTACTCAGTTAATTGAAGGGAATAGCATCGAACTTAAACCAACCTTCACAAAGGTTTTTACGTTCTTCATGTTACAACTGTAACTGGTATATTAAAAGTAATGAAAATTGAAGTTCAATAAATTAACATTTCGACAAACTCAATGTCAATAAAAAAAGGAATAATAATCACAGTATTGCTCATTACGGGCAATGCTGTGTATTATTCTCAACAAAATTTAATACTTAACCCTAGTTTCGAGGAAACTCATCATGGAATTCCTGATTGTGATGTTTTTAATGGTAATTATACATACCCTTTAGAATTTGGCATTTATAACGGGTTTGAATGTGTGAAAGATTGGTGGTTTATGACTGCAAGCGTTTTATATACTTCAAAAACCCCCCCCCCTCCTAATTCAGGATATTCAGTACCTTTAAACTTTCATGGTTATCAAGACACTATTCATGGCGAAAGTTATGGAGGAATCGGGATATTAGATTCTTCCAAAACAGAACAAAAATTAACTGAAGGCAAAGGATTTATTGGAGGACGATTTATAGAGCCTTTAATCCAAGGAAAAGAATATTCCTTTTCATTTTATTTTAGTGTTACCGATTCATCTTATTTATATTCTAACGGTCTTGGTGTGTTATTACGCAATGATGCACCAGTGCTACCAATCCCAGCTATTAATTGGGATTTTATTTGGCAAGATGCACGCATTGTGTGGCAATCTGACACTATCATTACTGAAAAAGTAGTTTGGCAAAAAGCAGCGTTTACCTTTACAGCTAATGGAGGTGAGAAAATGTTTGTTGTTGGGAACTTCATAGCCAACGAAGAGGTGAATTATTACTTAGATCCGATAGAGGCAACTTTAACTTATCCTCACTATACTTATAATGAAATTTACCTAGACAACTTCTCGCTCACAGAAATAACCCAAACAGATAATGTTACCGTTGCTAATAACCCTGGAGGAGTAGATGCTATTACCACATTTACTGCAAACCTTAGTGCAGACGCAACGGCTAAATTGCTTATTTATGATGAAGCTGGGCGCATCATTGCACAACATACTTTTGTGCAA
>JAYSRU010000226.1:0-8670 GCA_043720875.1 Crocinitomicaceae bacterium | reverse complement strand
GCATATGTTTCTAGCCAAGGTATTGATTTTACTAAGCCAATTTATTCATTGGAACAAGTAGTTTCATCCTATTTGTATCTCGTCACTACAACTGAAGCAATGGATAAACAGGCTAAGTGCTATGTTTTAGGTGAAGAGCCTTCAAAATTGGATATTCCAAATCATACTATTTGGAAAAACATTAATAGCTCGAAAATCATAGAATTCGTCTCATTAGATGATTCTCAAAAGATCTTAGATTATATGATAGAAAAGGGAGTTTCGCGAATAGAATAACCTCCTATTTCTTTTGAGCTGACCTCAACGTGAATTTATTTTTCCAGCGAAAAAAATATTTTAGGGCATTTAAAAACTCTCGTAAAGTAGGTAATTAGGATTGATCACCCATTCCATTTGAGTGAAAAAATTTAATTACGGCCAGTAAACTCTTTAAAATGATCGGTTTGCGGGTTATACCATATTCACCAACAAAATTAGCTATTAAACTCCAAATTGATTCAAATGGTGGTTCAAGTGTTTGAAAAACATGTTATTCCATTCCGTTTGATTCAGTACACCGAAAGAATGCGATTCTTTTCCTTCAAAATGAGATCCTCCTAAGGCTTGAGTTTTTGTGATGTATGCCAACAAACGTGCTTTCTCTGTGTCAAAATCTTTGGTTTCCTTAATAATAAAAGCCGGAGCAGTTTGTCCGTTGTGTCCATACTCTTTTTCATTAACGACTTTGTTTTTCACAAATGCTTTCAACATGAATTTCACAAAAGCATTCGGTTTTGGATGCTTCTCTTCATAGAGCATTTCGTAGGTCACATTGCAATGTGCGAGCATTTGACCAACGCTCATCTTGCCCCATTTCGCTGAGGTTTCTAGGGTTAAACTTTCAATACGAGCAGTAATTTGTGCCGTAACTTCTTCTTGAAAAATATTAGGTAAAGCCATAAGTTGAGTTGTATACGCAAATTTGCAAATTAATTTTTAATTAGGAGTAGAAAATCATAAAAGAGTCTTTTGTTGAGACTGACAATATAACTCAACTTATTAACAATAAATATCAAAAATTGGCCTTCAAATATCAATTTAAGCGTACCTTTGTTGGCAATTGTTTAAACATATAGTTATTTTGAAACAAAAGATTCAAGCGTACAATCTATTTACAAAATTCAGACTCTCATTTCTGGTGATTGTTTCGGCTGTTTTAGGATATTACTTCGAAAATGGAAAAACCGATAGCACCTTATTACTTTTGATTTTTGGTGGGTTACTCGTTACAGCTGCCTCAAACGGGAGTAATCAAATTTGGGAGCGCGAATTAGACAAATTGATGAAACGTACTGCTGGAAGGCCACTTCCAATGGGATCAATGAGTCAAACTGAAGCCTATTTAATCGTCATCATTTCACTAGTCAGTGGTACATTGATGCTCTATTTTATAAACACAACTTGTGCGGTATTGGGATTTGGGTCGTTTGTAGCTTATGTGTTCTTGTATACTCCGATGAAAAGGATCAGTCCATGGGCAGTATTTGTGGGTGCTTTTCCAGGAGCGATGCCACCACTTTTAGGTGCAATTGCGGCAAACAATCAGTTTGGAATAGTGCCAGGAATATTATTTTTCATCCAATTTATGTGGCAATTTCCTCATTTTTGGGCAATCGCTTGGGTTGCTTTTGATGATTACAAAGCTGGAGGTTTTAGCTTGTTACCGTATAAGGAAGGCAAATGTAAAAATACTGCGTTTCAAATTGTACTCTACACGTTAATATTAATCCCGATAAGTATTTTGCCTTGGCTTTTTGGTTGGACAGGATTACCCTCGTTAATCGTCGTTTCGCTGTGTGGATTATTTTTCTTTTTATACGCTTATCGTTTGTTTTTAACTTTAGACGATAAAGCAGCGCGCAAATTAATGTTCGCGTCTTTTATTTATTTGCCAGTTGTGCAGTTGGCCCACGTGCTGGATAGACTGCCAAAAGTTACAGAATTACTTCATTAAATAAACTCAATCATGGAAAAAGATTTTAGAGCCAATAAACCACAATCGCATGCAGAAATGGAAGTGCAACGTGACATGGAACTCGATCCAATCGTAAAGGAAAAAATGAAAAAGAATTTGGTGTACGTAACCATTTTCTCGATCATCATGCTTTTCATGGCATTCACGTCTGCTTATATTGTTTCGAGCGGAGATAGTTATTGGGTGGCTTATCCAATGCCTATGGCTTTTTGGATTTCAACAGTACTTATACTTTTAAGTAGCATCACCTTAATTTTAGCGGTAAAGGCTGCCAAAAAGAATAACCAAGCAATGTTAAAGGGATTAATTTCAGTAACGGCTTTGCTAGGCATCGGTTTTGCAGTTTTTCAATTCAAGGGCTATGGTCAATTGGTTGAAAAAGGAGCGTATTTTAGAAGCTCATTGATTGTTAGTGAAGGACGCTACGGCGACTATTACGAAATCAAATATAACGGGACATTCCTAGGCGTTGATGGAAATAATTATACCTTAAACGGAAAACCACTTACGAAAAGTCAAGAAATGGAACTAGTTAATTTTGCGAAGTCAGTCAACAAAGCAAGCAATCTAAAGCCATTAAAGGTTAGCAGTTTTGGCAAAAACATAGCGCTAGTTTACAAAGGCAACCCGGTGCGGTTGAAAGATGGAAAGTTAATGTTCTCGGATACAAATGAAATGCAATATGTAGATTTGTTGCGCTTACAAGACTTAGCGGTTCACATGCAAGATAGGAGAATAGATTTCTTTTTGGACGGTAAATGTGGAACGGATTTCCATCTTTATTTTAAAGGAAAAGAATTACAGTACGTCAACCGTGAATTATTATACAACGGTAAAAAGTTAGCGTATGCCATGCAAACGAAATTGAATTCTAGTTCTGATCAGGCAACTTCATACCTTTATATTATCACATTTATCCATTTATTGCATGTCCTTGCAGGCATCATTTACTTATTTAGATTGGTTCTATGGTCGTTTAATGGACGTTTTTCTTCAACTAATACGCTAAGTTTACGCCTCGGTGGAATTTTCTGGCATTTTTTAGGAATCTTATGGATCTATTTGTTGTTATTTTTACTTTTTATTCATTAAACTTGCAAAAAAATTAATTTCAAGATGGCAGGTCACGATACAAAAACAATTTCCTCAAGCGAACTGTGGGGTGGAAAAGTTTCCCCGTTCTCTACGAGTTATGGAAAACTAATGATGTGGTTTTTCTTAGTTTCTGATGCACTAACATTTAGTGGATTATTAACTGCGTACGGTTTTACAAGAAAAGATACCTTAGAAAGTTGGCCAATTGGTGAAGAGACCTTTGACTCTCTTCCAGGATTAGGTCACGGTTACCCTTTGATTTATGTTGCTTTAATGACGTTTATCTTGATCGTTTCTTCGGTAACTATGGTATTAGCCGTTGAGGCGGGTCACCGTATGGATAAGAAAAATGTTGTTAAATGGATGTTGGCCACTATCATTGGAGGGTTTTTCTTCGTTGGTTCTCAAGCTTGGGAATGGAGTCACTTTATTCACGGTTCTGATTTCGGTAAAATTGAATTAGCAGATGGATCACAAGCAATTGTAAAAGGTCATTTCGGTGAAATCAAAAACTTTACAGTAATTGAAGCGGGTAGACACCACAAGAAAAATGATGTTATTAAGGATGATTTAATGCACCAATTTCAACATGCAGCTGTTATGGGGCATGTTAAGGATGGAAAAATCACTTTACACGACGGTTCTGTTGCATCAATGACAAGAGCTAAAGATCATTTTGAAAAAATAGTTATCAAAAAAGCAGGAAGTAAGCACAAGTTGAATGAAGTAATTCTTGGCGAAGTTGCTGCAAAGGAATATTGGGGATCAATCAATGCAGGTGATGCAGGAAAAGTGATTTATGGGGCTAATTTAGAGCAAAATGAATACGGTCCACAACAATATGGACAGTTCTTTTTCTTTATCACTGGGTTCCATGGTTTCCACGTATTCTCTGGTGTTGTAATCAATATCATTATTTTTATAGGAGTATTGCGCGGTTTATATCAAAAAAGAGGTCATTATGAAATGGTTGAAAAAACAGGTTTATACTGGCATTTCGTAGATTTAGTTTGGGTTTTCGTATTCACATTCTTCTACCTTATCTGATACTTCCATTATTTTAAAAATCTAAAAAATTTATATTATGTTAAGAGACGACGTTATAGAATATTCTTTACACACACACCATTCTGAAGAAGAAGGTAAAAAGAAGCGTAAAACAATCTGGACAGTAACAGCCATATTAACTGCGATTACAGCATTTGAGGTTTGGGTAGGTTCTACCATTAAGCAATCATCTGACTATTGGATATATGTGAAGTTATTATTTATTGGGCTTACATTATTAAAAGCTGCTTACATCGTTATGAGCTTTATGCACTTAGGTCATGAGAAAAAATCTTTGAAAATGGCGATTTTAATACCATATGCGGTTTTTATTATCTATTTGCTTTTCATTGCAATTACTGAAGCAACTGCAGTTGGTGCAGCGTGGACGAAGTACGGAGCATAACAACAAATTACAATCATCATAAAGGATGATTTGACATAAAATTACAGAAATGAAAGTTGGCAAACTAAAAGGATTATTAACGCTATTCCTCTTAATTGGGCCGGCTTTTATCTTGGTATTTATTTCCACTCGTGGGTGTTCTCATAATTTTAGAACCCTAGAGCACTTTGGAAAGCTACCAAGCTACTCATTCAAAACAATAGACGGAAGCACAAAAACTACAAAAGATTTTGAAGGCAATGTTGTGTTGTTTACTACAATTCAGAAATCTTGTCCAAGTAATTGCGCCATAAGTTTTTGGCATTTTGATCAATTATTGTATCAACAAATTCGCAAGAATAAAAAGAAAATGGGTCACGTTAGAATTGTCTCATTTGTTGTTGATTCTGTTGGAAATCCTGTAAATGATTTAGCCGATGTAGCTTTCGCACTGAAAGAAGAGGTGGAGCAGTACGACCCTAATATTTGGATTCTAGCCAATGGCGACCCTAAACAAGTGTACAATATTACCCATAACAAGTTTAATCTTTACGAAGAAAAAGGAGATAAGTTCTTTGGAAAACGTGCTTTTACGGAACTATTACTGCTAGTAGATAAATCGAATGAAGTTCGAATGGTACTTAACGGAAGGCGTGAAGGTGAAGTGCGCAGAATGCGCGAACACATGGCGCTGTTGGAAAAAGAATATTTGAAATTAAAAGTAAAAGCTAAGAAATGAAGTATTTGATTCCAATTCTTTTGCTACTTGCGGCGTGTTCAGAACCTGTAAAAGTTAGGGTTCTACCCATCTTGGGCAACAGCGATGTAGATTATTCCAATAAGGAAAAACCAGATACTATATTTCACACCATTGATTCTTTTACCTTCAGAAATCAAGATTCTGTTCAGGTATCATCTAAACAGTTTGAAAACAAAATAAGAGTTGCGAATTTTTTCTTCACGAGTTGTCCAACGATGTGTCCGAAGATGACGGCTCAGTTGAAACGTTTTGTAGCCCGCACGAAAGATTTAAACGATGTGTTGGAAGTACTTTCCTTCTCCATCGATGAACGTAGAGATACGCCAACCAGATTGAGGTGGTACATTAAAAACAATGGCCTTGATATGGCACATTGGACAATGTTTAGCGGAAAAGAAGACGTCATTCATCCTCTTGGCACACAAAGTTTTTTAGTGAATGCCTTAGAAGATGATGAAGCTCCTGGAGGATATGCGCATTCTCCAAATTTTGTTTTAGTAGATAAAGAAGGTCGCGTAAGAGGTTTATACGATGGACAAGTTACCGAAGAAGTAGATAGATTAGAAAAAGACATCAGAAAATTGATAAAATATGAATACGCAAAAAATTAGAACTCCAGAACAACTCAAACGTGCAAAAATTTGTATTTGGTCGGCTAGTATTGCTATTCCCTTAGTGGTTGCCGTACTTTTTGGTGTAAAAATAGAGGGGTTTGACCTGTCGTATTTGCCAAAATTTTATGCAACATTGAATGGAATTACTGCCGGTTTATTGGTGTTCGCATTGATTACGGTAAAAATCAAACAATATAAAATGCACGAGCGAATCATTAAGATTTGCATCCTGCTGTCACTCGTTTTTCTGGGATGTTACGTGGCCTACCACATGGTTTCAGAAAGTACTATTTATGGCGACAGTAATAAGAATGGAATTTTGGAAGACCTTGAAAGAACTGCATTGGGCGCTATGCGTAGTATATATGTGCTTTTACTAATTTCTCATATCTTACTGAGTATCATAATTGTACCCTTGGTGTTGTTTAGCTATTTATTTGCATGGCAAGGTAACTTTACGCGACACAAAAAATGGACACGTTTTGCTTGGCCTATTTGGCTGTACGTTGCAATTACAGGTGTTGTGGTGTACCTAATGATTTCGCCTTATTACAAATAGAATCGGCCTATGCAATTTGAGTTAACAAAAGAGTTTTTAGACCAATTACGTGAAGCTGCTGTAACCGGTAATGAAGCTTGGGTGGATGAATTTATCGTTCCCTTGCATTATGCGGATATTGCAGAATTATTGGACGAACTTAATGTCGAACAAAGTAGGTTTATTTATTACAGATTAGAGGAAGAACAGCAGGCTGATGTTTTGATGGAACTGGAAGAAGAAGTTCGTGATCGATTCGTTAAATCTCTTTCATCCAAAGAAATTGCTGAACAATTAGACAACCTAGATTCTGATGATGCCGCAGATATCTTAGGGGAACTTTCTGAGAAAGAAATCAAGGAAGTCATTGCCCAAATGGAAGATGACGAGGCGATTGAAGACATTGTTGAATTGCTTAATTACGATGAAGATACCGCCGGTGGACTCATGCAAAAAGAGTTTATACAAGCAAATTTAGATTGGCCAGTCGACCGTTGTTTAGTTGAATTGAGAAGACAAGCAGAAGATGTGGAACAAGTGTACACCATTTATGTGGTAGATGATTTTAACCGATTGGTGGGTCTATTGTCTTTAAAACGTTTATTGTTTGCTACCCCAAAAACAAAGATTGTAGATTTACTGCACGATAAAAACATTATATCGGTTGGCACCAGCGAGAGCCATGAGGAAGTGGCGCGGGTAATGGAAAAATACGATTTGGTTTCCATTCCGGTGGTAGATTTACAAAATAAATTGGTCGGTAGAATTACCATCGATGATGTGGTAGATATCATAAAAGACGAAGCTGAACGTGATTTTCAATTAGCTGCAGGTTTAAGTGAAAAAGTAGAAGATAGCTCAAGTGTATTTCGCATGAGCAGAGCACGATTACCGTGGTTAATTATTGGCTTATTGGGCGGAGTATTAAGCGCACAAGTAATTTCAAGTTTTGAAGTAGATTTGGGGAAAGTGCCAGCCTTGGCATTTTTTATCCCATTAATTACCGCAATGGGTGGAAACGTTGGCGTGCAATCTTCTGCAATTGTGGTGCAATCATTGGCAAAAGGAAACTTTCAATTCGGTACAATTTGGGCAAAATTGCGGAAAGAATTTTTCGTTGGCTTGTTAAACGGAACCCTGTGTGCCTTACTGATTTTTGGAATAGCTTTCATTTTTGCCGACAGCACACTTGGGTTCGTGGTAAGTATCTCCTTGTTTGTAACCATCATCTTTGCCGGTATTTTTGGAACATTCATCCCCTTACTTTTAAACCGATACAAGATAGACCCAGCTCTAGCAACAGGTCCGTTCATTACTACATTAAACGATGTACTCGGTTTGTTTATCTACTTTACGGTGGGAGTTTTGTTGTATCATATTTGAGTGGTACCTGCAAGCTTGACGAACGATAATTTTAAACAGGTAAATTAGAACTATCAATCATATTTGAAACTAGCTCCCACTTTTTAACAGTTGGTATTTGAACATTATCAATTGTTGATAAATCATTTAGTATTTTCTTTGCTAAAACATTTGCCATTTGGACAGGAACTGCATTACCAATCATTTTGTAACCATCAGCAATATTTTTATAATAAAAAGCAAACGTATCAGGGAATGTTTGAATTCTAGCACATTCTCTAACGCTTAATCTTCGATACAGATCTTCTTTACCAGGGACAAAAATTCTTAAATTTTGCTCGACAAACTGAAATTTTGGAGCTTGTGGGTGACAAGGTGCGTGTCGACCGCCTGCTTGAATAGTAAATGAAACTTCATCCCAAGTACGAACACGATTTCTTGACATATACATTGTAGAAAATCCACCTGTCATAAATTCGTGGTTTGACAACAAACAATTTTCTCCATTAGTTATATTTCCTTTTTGCGCTGGTAAAACATTATCTTGTAAATCCCAAATAGCATTTTTTAATGAAATTTTATTTTCTAATGTTGTTGGAGTTGGAAATTCAAACTCAATTCCTAAATCACTTCTATAACCAACAAAAAATACTCTTTTTCTATCTTGAGGAATACCATAATCAGAAACATTCAACATTTGAAAAGACAAATTATAACCACATTCACGAAACATACTTTTTATATTTTCTAAAGCATTTCCATGTGAGGCCAATAACATACCTGAAACATTCTCAGCAAGAAAAAATTTTGGTTGCTTATCAGCAAGAATACGAATAAAATCATAAAATAATTGAC
>JAYSRU010000225.1:0-8675 GCA_043720875.1 Crocinitomicaceae bacterium | reverse complement strand
GAATGGAACGAATGGGTGATCCTGGAAAAGTCACAATCTCTGGGGAAACATACGAACTAATCGTTCCCTATTTTGAATGTACGTATCGTGGAAAAGTTCAATCTAAAAGCAAAGGATACATCGATATGTATACCGTTGAACGACTTAAAGTGGAGTTGTCTTCGGATGTAGAAGGAATGGTTCCGAATGAGCGTTTTCATAAAATCGTTAACCTGCATTTATATTCTAATATACAATATACAAAAGCGGAGATGCACATCATGCGCGTTTTGGAAGAAGAATTGGAGGCAGGTTTGTTTTATCACAGTATTGAACACACCAAAGATGTTACCCGAGCTGCAGAAAGATTGGCGCTATTAGAAGGTGTCAACGATGAGGAATTATTTTTATTAAAATCTGCCGCTACCTACCATGACGCAGGTTTTGTGAAGCAATATGACCACAATGAACCTATTGGAGCCGCTATGGCCGAGGAAATCTTGCCTAAATATGGTTACAGCGATGAAAATATAGCGCGCATTAAAGAATTGATTTTCGTCACCACAATTCCCCACCAACCTAAAAATAAATTGGAAGAAATTATTTGTGATGCGGATTTGGATTATTTAGGAAGAGACGATTTCTTTGATATTGCCGATAAATTGCGGAGAGAATTGCGTGATCATGGCAAAATTAATAGTGACCGTGCTTGGGATGAAATGCAAGTAAGATTCCTTACCATGCACAAATTCTTTACCGAAACATCCATACGAACTAGGCTACCAAAAAAATTAAAGAACCTAGAGGCGATAAAGCAAAAGCTACTAGAGAATAATTACGTTGACTAATATTGATCAAGCATCAAACCAAACCTTGGTATTGCCAAGTTCTGATTACCGCAAACTTATATTTATCATGATCGTGGGGCTGGTGTTTTTCACTTGTTTTTTTGTTCAAATGTTTCCTTGGACTCTGTTATTACTAAGTCCCATGCCATTCTTGGTTTTACAAGAATCGGGCATAGAACTGGATTTTGAAGCACAAAGAATTAGAAATTATCATCGAAACTTCTTCAAACGTAAAGGAAAGTGGATTGCGCTAAGCCAGTATAAAAATATTGTGGTTATAAAGAAATCAGGCACTAAGTCGACCGCAGGCACGATTATGACTTCAACTTTAGCCACCAAAGGAGAGCTGTATCAACTTTACTTAATGGATGAATCACACACTGATCGTTTTTATTTACACTACAGCCAAAACAGAGATAAACTTGAAGGTTTAATTAATCAAATAGCTTGGAATACGCCATTAACAGAATCGGACTATATGCCAGTTACTTAGGAGCACAGGAGAAGACGGCGGCGATAACGGAAAACAAAAAAAGCGCTCAATTTGAACGCCTTTTGAAGTAGAATCAGTTTAAGATTAACCGAACAATACGCTAGAACCGTAAGAACTTTCGATTGGGTT
This sequence comes from Crocinitomicaceae bacterium, assembly GCA_043720875.1. Taxonomy (GTDB): domain Bacteria; phylum Bacteroidota; class Bacteroidia; order Flavobacteriales_D; family Crocinitomicaceae; genus JAYSRU01. Next base: position 7,226 of record JAYSRU010000225.1, on the reverse strand, counting down.
AACCATTAATACAGGTATTTGAGCGTCGTTGGTTATCATATATTGCTCATAACCAGCCGCGAAGAATAAATTGTTTTTAACAAGATTCATGATTGCAATAAGATCAGCGTCAAGAGACACGGCCAATTTAACAACCTCTTTATCGAAACCACTTTTTGGCCTCATGCTCACCGTAATTTCAATGTTACGTTCAGCGAAATATGTTTTTGCAAAATTGATGTTTGCTTTTACTTTTGCTAATAAAAACTCATCACTTTCTTCTGGTGTTACAACGTGAACACGAGAATTAAAGTAAGTAGCTAATTCAGCAACCACCACCAACTTTTGTTTAGTTTCTTTATTCAAATCCAAAGGAACAACGATATCATCATATCCATTTACCCTAATTTGTTTTTCCTGCACTACAATAAAAGGAACAAGTGAATTGGTAATTACTTTGAGCGCATGACTTCCTGTAACGTGTTGCCATCCATGAGCACCGTGAGTTCCCATGAATATCATTCCTGCATTTTGTTCAGCAGCGAAGTCAGCGATGTCTTCAAAAATATTTCCAACACGTACAAATGGCACCAATTCAACTCCTTGTGAGTCAACCTTACTAATGTATTCGTTTAACTTATCCGAAGCTTCTGAAATCTTAACGTCTTTAGCAACAACGTGTAACACTAGAATTTTTGCTCCAACTTGAATAGCAGTGGTAATGGCGTGGTTTAACGCCGTGTCGGCAACACTTGTAAAATCGTGAGGGACAATAAAGGTTTTTTCTTTCATAATTATGAATAAGGTTGTTTTAGTATAGCAGCTACAAAGGTATGAAACAAAGGCAATATAAAAGACTAAAAACCAAGAGTATTGCAAAGAATTTATTAAAAAATTAAAGTGGAAACTATTTATTAACCAAAATCAAAAGTAAAGCCGTATTTTTGGAACCACTGAAAATGGAAATAGTAGGAAAAATAATTAAGAGAACCGCGGCCGTTGCATACAAGCGCAACCTCAATCGCGGCGTGGCATTCGAACATCAAATCGATGCGTTACATTACCTATTGAGCAAAGCTCGGAAGACAAATTTTGGGATGCATCATCGTTTCAAATTTCTATTAAAGCGTAGCTCGTTTCTAAATCTTTACCAACAATATGTTCCAATAACAGATTACGAACAGTTTTATAAATCATGGTTAAAGGCTACTATTGACGGAGTTCCAAACAATACTTGGCCAGGATTAATAGATCATTTTGCGCTTTCTTCGGGAACTACAGGGGCTTCTAGCAAACGCTTACCGGTTACTAAAAAATTTATACGGTCATTTCAAAAAATGAGTATGCGTCAGATTTCGACCTTACACAAACTAGATTTACCGGCATTATTTTTTCAAAAATCTATCCTGGTTGTAGGAGGAAGTTCTGATTTGGTAGAGATTCACAATCGTTTTGAAGGTGATTTGAGCGGAATATTAAAAAAATACACAGCATCAGTAGTTACGCCGTTTACCCAACCGGGGAAACAAATTGCAAGCATAAAAAGCTGGGTGGATAAATTAGATGCCATGGTAGAAGCTGCCCCCACTTGGGATATAGGTGTTGTAGCAGGAGTTCCAAGTTGGTGTGTAATGTTGATCGAGCGCATTATCGAAAGGCATAACTTAAAAAGCATACACGACATTTGGCCAAACTTCCATGTATATGTTCATGGTGGTATTTTTATTGAACCCTATGTGCATCGTTTTGAGAAAGTTTTTGGTCAAAAAGTTCATTTTTTGAACACCTATTTGGCCTCAGAAGGTTATTTTGCTTACCAAAAAAACCCGGAGCATGAAGGAATGCAACTGTTGTTGAATTCAGGCAATTTTTATGAGTTTATTCCTTTTGACGACAAACATTTTACTCCGGATGGTCAAGTAATTAATCCGCATTTTGCCCTCACCATCAATGAAGTAGAGGCGAACAAAGATTATGCATTGGTGATAACAACCAATGCTGGACTTTGGCGCTATTTGTTAGGGGATTTAGTGAGCTTTACGAGTGTACAAAAAAGAGAAATTAAGATTACCGGGCGTATTCAACAATACTTAAGTCATTGCGGAGAGCACCTTTCGGCCGACAATATCAATGAAGCAGTGCTAAGGACAGGAAATGCGCTAAATATTGAGGTAGATGAGTTTTGCGTTTATACGGATAAAGCGAATGATGTTCCGAACCACGTTTGGTATTTTGGCGTGCAAGATCTTAAAAACTTCGACACGAAGGCATTTGCAAATAAGTTGGATGAAAAATTAAAAATTGTCAATGATGATTATGCGGGTGTGCGAAAAATGACACTTGCAGCGCCAGTTGTTCATGTTATTCAAAATACCGTTTTTTATGAATACATGCAACACATTGGTAAATTTGGATCACAAAGTAAATTTCCGAGAGTTATGATTGGAGCTCAATCCGAGACTTGGATTGATTTTTTAGCCAAACGACTTTGACGATTTTTAAGTAAGCCGTTGGCCAATACTGCAGCAAGAATTATAGCTGTACCCACGTAAAAACTTTTGTTTAAAAATGCATCTTCCCCCAACATAACAACCGCTAATATTATGGTGTAAACGGGCTCTAAATTAATGCTTAAAGAAACCGTGAACACGCCCAATACTTTCACAACTTCTATGGTGGCTAAAAAGGCAAATGTAGTGCAGCCAATAGCCAAAAACAACAGCCAACCCAATTCTCCTGCAGGTAAATGAAACACGCGCACATCAAATTCAGTAACGAACGGGATGAGTATAGAGACGAAAGCTAAGCCGATACTAAACTCATAAAACGCTAGGGTTGGTGTTTTAACCTCTTCGGACACCTTAGCGTTAATAACAGAAAATAAAGCAGCGAATAAAGCAGAGAACAACCCAAAAAAGAGCGCTTGCGTTTGTTTGAGATTCAAATCAGTGGAAACTAATCCAATTCCAACCACAATAACTAGCGCCATTGCCATTTGAGACCACGAAAATTTTGTTTTTAAGATTAAGGGTTCCAACCAAGCAACATGTATGGTGGCTGTCGATAAACACAAAATGCCAAGAGAAGCAGTAGAAAGCTGAATGGAGGTGTAGAAAGTAACCCAATGCAGGGCAACAAAAATTCCACCAGTTGAAACCCATATTTTTAATCGACGACCTTTAATTTTTAGGGGAATTTTGAAGAGCACAATGACAATTCCAAGACTTAATGTGGCAATTAGAAAGCGCCCCCAAACCAGCGTAAACGCCTCTAAATGAATGAGTTTTCCAAGTATTCCAGTAAACCCCCACATAAATATGATGAGGTGCATTAACGCTAAATACGGCAATCTTGATTTCATAATTTACGCGTTCGTTGAATTATTTTATACTTCTCAAAAGCTCTTCTAGGCCAGCCATTTTTTCTTTTTGTGTCGCTAATTCTTTGAGCTTTGTTTCGGTGTTGTTTTTATTTTCAATTAATTTTTTTTCAGAATCTTCAATTTCCTTTTTTGCATCAACGATGTCTTTCTCTTCTTTCTCCTTTTCTTTTACTAAGTTTTTTTGGTCTTTTTCAAGCGCTGCAAAGATTTTCTTTTCTTCAGAAATTTTGTCATTCATGGCTTCCGTAGCTGTTTTAGAGGCAAAAGCCTTCATTTTTTTCACGAAAACCGAATACTTGTCATTGTGCTCACGACTAGATAGATATGCTCCTCCAAGGTCAATGGCAACGGCAACTTTTATTCCACCACTTCCTTCGCCAACAATTTTTCCATAAGCATCAAAGGGTTTGTCGCCCGTTTCTTTCATTTTTCCTTGTTTCAAAACCAGGTCGCTTTTTCCGTCAACTTTGCCACCCCAACTTTTCATTTCTGATTTAAGCGCTTTCAGCACCATGTCTTTGTCTGCGAAGGGAATGTTGACCACAATTGAATTATGGCTACCATTACTGAAAGATTGTGTTTCTTCACTTACTTTGATATCGTTTTGAGAAAAACCGAAAGTGCCTATAAATAGAAGGCTAAAAGAGCTAATTAAAGTTTTCATGTGCGAAGTTTTTATGTTTAAAATAGGATTAGTCTCACAAATATAGGTTTACTTTTGAATTCATTCAAAATATTTAGCGTTCAACGCCTAAGATTAATTAATTTTACGCCGTGCAGTTCAAAGAGATACTTGGTCAGGAAGAAGCCAAAAGACAATTAATAGCGGAAGCCAATAGTGGTAAAATTCGACATGCACAGTTGTTTTTGGGAAAATTGGGTCACGGAAACTTACCATTGGCACTGGCTTATGCGCAATATGTGTTGTGCGAAAATAAAGCGGCAACCGACAGTTGTGGCGTGTGTTCGTCGTGTAAAATGGCACACAACATGGCGCATCCAGACTTGCATTTTTCTTTTCCAGTTGTACAAGCCTTAGAAAAAAAATCAGATCCTTTTCTTCCCCAATTTAGGAAAGAGGTAACGCAAACGGGTGGTTACTTTTCATTGAACCAATGGACAAATAGTATCGATGAAAAAGGTAGGGTTCCGATTATAGGTGCGGAAGAAAGTTTAGAAATAATTAAAAAACTTTCACTCAAGTCGTTTGAAGGCGGGCACAAAATAATGATCATTTGGATGGCTTCAGAAATGAATACATCTTGTGCCAATAAACTTTTAAAAATTATTGAAGAGCCACCCGCTCAAACCATCTTTTTGTTATTGTGTGATTCTCCGGATAAACTGATTGCAACTATTGTTTCACGCACGCAAATGGTAAAAATTCCACGCTTAAAAATGGAAGAAATTACTGCGGCTTTACAACAAGCCTTCGGCAAGGATTTAAGCACGAGTAAAAGTATTGCAGGTAGGGCAGAAGGAGATTGGATTGAAGCGATTGACTTAGTTGGCGCACACGATGAAAAGGATGCACACCGAGATGATTTCGTTGACCTTATGCGTTCGTGCTACATGAAAGATGTGTTGAAAATGATTGCTTGGGCAGAGCGTGTTGCTGGTGAAACAAGAGAATATCAAAAAACCTTTTTACGCTATGCCTTGCACATGTTTCGCATGAGTATTCTTAAAAACTATACAGAAGATCAATTGTTAAATGTATCGGATGAAGAAGAGGCATTCCTAAAAAAATTCGCAAAGTTTATTACAGGAAACAACATAACCGAACTCATGCATTCTTTTGACAATGCGCACTACCACATCGAGCGCAACGCAAATCCAAAAATATTATTTACCGAAATTTGCTTCAACGTGATGCGCTTTATTCACGCAGCGTAAATGACTATTTATTAGTTTTTTGATTAACGAACAACACATTGTAACAATAATCTAGTTTTTTGTTAGAAAATTTATTTAGTCGATAAATTGTTTAATTTCAGCGGATTGAAGGTAGGCTCGGTCTAATAAATTTTAACGGTTTTTAATTAATTTGTTTATTAGCACAAAATAACTACAAATGAAAACTACTATCACGATACTTTTTATTACCCTCACGCGCATGTTTTTTAGTCAGTGCGGACTTGGTGCTGCAACACCTATAACGAATAATAATTGTTTAACAGGCCAAACTTTTCCATTTTCTGGCGGAGGTTTTGTTTCAGGATGCAACGGTGGCACGAATCCGTATTCTCTCTATTCATTTACCGCGCCTGCAACGTGTGTAGACTTTGACATTAATACGTTAACCAATAGTGGGCCAGATACGGATTGGCAATGGAGAATAGTTGCTACTACGGGCTGTACAGTTGTTGCAGGGGCTTGTGTTGAGCAGGTTGCAGATGGTGTTGGTTTTACTATGAGCGCCGACAATGTTTCGGGCGGCTATTTATTAACACCTGGAGTATCATATTTAATACAAGTAATGGGAGACAACCCAAGTAATTTCACAACGTGTATGTCAAATAATGTTGAACCATCAAACAGCTGCGCGGGAGCTGCGGGTTTGGGAACAGGGGCAACAACCTACTTTAATGGGAGTGCTGGTTGTGCTTTCTCAGGCACTCAAACTGGTGGAACAGGTGATCCAGCAGCGTCGTTGATGTGTGCAGGTTCTTTAGAAAACACGCAGTGGGTAAATTTCTCTCCGACGGCAGGGGCTACTTCGTTTCAAGTTGTAGGGACTAATGTTACGTGTACTGGTGGTGCTTGTGCGTATCAGTTTGGAATTTTTTCTAGCGCAACGGCTTGTGGCGCGCTTACTTCGGAGGGTTGTGTTGCAAATGGTGCCGCTTGTGGTCCAGGCCCTGATCCAAACTCACAGGTGTCTACCGCTGGTGGAAATACGCTAGTATGGTCGGGTGTTAGTAATACTACATTTACTTCCACAATTACCGCAGGAGCAGGAACATTTACAGGAACAGAACAGTTTTATTTGATTATGGATGGTAATGCGGGTTCATCTTGTACCTATACGCTTACAGGAATTAATGTTGTTCCTCTTCCAATCGAGATGGTTTGGTTTCAGGTTAAAGCTTTAGAGAACGCGAACTTGTTAAAGTTTCAAATCGCGTCGCAAGTAGACAATGATTATTTTACAGTTGAACGCACAAATGATGGAGAGAATTGGATGGAGATTGGCGAGATCAATGGCGCCGGAACAACAACTATTCAAACCACCTATTCTTTTGTAGATGAGAACTTTCGTTTGGGATATAATTATTACAGAATTAAGCAGACAGATTATGATGGCAAACACACGTATTCAGAAACAAGGTTAGCAGACAATGCAATTAAGACCAAAGAAATTGCAACTGTTGTAAATGGATTGGGGCAAGCCGTAACAATTAATGAATCTGGATTAATATTTATTCAATATACAGACGGAAGCGTAGATAAAAAGTATAATTTTTAATAATCACGCTCAGTTTTTACCCGTAATTAAAACTCCAACACTTTACTACGGATAACTATTTCTAAAAAAAGAAACTGCTCGCGTTCCTTTTTGTATTTTCACGGCACCAAAATTAAACGTCATGAAGATTAGCACTTTAATCATCTCTTTATTCGCAGTATTTACTGCGTTTTCTCAAAAGAAGATCATAGATCACACGAGTTATAAAGAATGGAAGCGTTTCGAATTCTCTGGATTAAGTGCCTTAGGAAATTTCACATTCTATACGGTTAAACCACTTTCGGGTGACGGATATGTGTGTTGGGTAAATACGGTAACTGGGAAAAGAGATAGCGTTCAACGTGCGTTTGCGCCTAAGTTTGCAAGCGATGAGAGTTTTCTAGCTTTCCGTAAAAG
>JAYSRU010000224.1:0-8781 GCA_043720875.1 Crocinitomicaceae bacterium | reverse complement strand
TTGCTTATCATCTGAGCAACGGTCATTTTTTCAAGTTTCACCGCTTCAGTATAGCGTTTCAACCACGTCATCTGGCGTTTAGCATAATTTCTTGAATTTTGTTGTATCAATTCAATACACGTTTCATGATTTATTTTACCATCAAAAAAGTCAAAAAATTCTCTGTAGCCTACCGTTTTTAATGCAGCGTTATCTTTGGATTTGTAAAGTTTCTTCGCTTCAGCCTCAAGTCCATTATCTAGCATGCTTAAAACACGACTATCGATTCTTTGATACAAAGCTTCACGGGGCATACTTACTTCAAAAATTAGCGCCTCGTATTTTAATTCTTTTTTGTTTTTTGTATAAACCTCATTTAAGTTCAAATTCGTCAAAAGATTAATTTCTAATGCACGAATCACACGTTGGGGGTTCTTTTTGTCAATCGAATTTGCAGCTTGAGGATCCATTTCATACAAGCGCGATGCTAGTTGAGCAAGTCCGTCTTGTTGGTAAGATAAATTCAATTCATCTCTCAATTCTTGTGAAAATGGAAGTGGATCGATACCATGAAGAACAGCATCTATAAACTGACCTGATCCTCCAACCATTATTGCGTAGTCACTTGTTTTAAAGCATTTTGCTATTTGTTTGTCTGCAAGTTTTTCATAATCACCAACCGTGATTAATTTTTTGATACTATGGCTATCAATAAAATGATGTACGACACCATCTTGTTCTTCAATACTAGGTTTGGCAGTGCCAATTGTCATTTCTTTGTAAATCTGGCGTGAATCACAATTTATGATTTCACATGCTAATTTTTTGGCTAGCGCTACCGATACTGCTGTTTTTCCAGAAGCTGTAGCTCCTGTAATTACAATTAATTTTTTTTGTTTCACGCCGTAAAGATAGTTCGAATTTGTTTAGCAGTTGATCATAATTTTGAGAATATAAATTAGAGAATCGTATGAAGTCTTAGTACTTAACCTTATAATTTATTCTCTGTATTTGCTTTTGTAACGCTCGTAGTTGGCCATTACGTTTTTAACATAACCCACAGTGTTTTGTCCGCGCATTGAACCACATTTCACTAATTCATCTTTGTAATATGCGGATTGAGATAATTTAGAAACGATAATCTCGACGTTGTTGTCCCAAATTAATGGGTCAAATCCATGTTTGCTTGCTAATCGTTTTGCATCTTCGATGTGACAAGGTCCTGCATTATACGAGGCTAACATAAACTTTTGTCTTTGAGTTACATCAGGAATATTCTTCCACATTTTGTAGATACGACTTAAATAACTCATACCGCCATTGATTTGAACTTGTGGAGGTGAATCTTCATAGACACCAAAAGATGGTCCGGTTCCCGGCATGAATTGCATCATTCCGTAAGCCCCACCATAACCATGTGCACGTGGGTTGAATTTTGATTCTTTATAAGAAACAGCTGCAAGTAGTCTCCAGTCGAAATTATGCTTTTTGGCTGAAGATTTGAAGAAACCATCATACGATGAAAGTGTTCCTCTGGATAATTTTTGAACCAAAAGAGGCTGGTCTTCTTCTATAGTTTGGATGAAATACTTTTTCTTAATAAATCCAAAGGCAGGTTGAGACATAAATTTTTCAAGCCATGTATCTACTTTGGATTTTAGTAACAGACTATTGGTTCTCATTCCAAAAGCAATATTTTGCTTAATTCCTAAGGATACAGATGCATTTAGGTTGGGGTAAAAATTCTTACTCGCGTCGCAAATATTTCTTTCAGCAACTGTAAAGTCAATTTTTCCGTTTGATACGAGTTCTAGAAGATCTTCTGTACTGACGTTGGTAGCTTCTTCGTTGAGATAGATGGTGTCACCAATTTCTTCTTGCAGGTTTTGTAGCCGCATCATAGGGTTAGAATTTTTACGCACACTGACGTGCTTTCTAGCAAGTTGTATTGGGTCATCTAATAATGGATGATCTATTTCCTTCATATTCTTATCCATTGCTGCGCTACGTGTTTTTATACGTTGAACGACAACTAGATCTGTTCGTAAATATGGGTTGGAGAAGAGAATGGTTTTATTGGATTCTGCATTAACGGTGTAATTACACGCCACAAGGTCAACTTCATTATTGTCTAATTTCTTTTGAATATCACCATAATCATTGATTAATGTCACTTCCAACTCCACTCCTAATTCCTTGCAAAAATTTTGTAACATTTCATATTCCAAACCGATCTCCTTGTCACGGTAATTAAAGAACGAAACAGTAGAGTTATCCATTAAAACGCGCAACTTTCCGTTGGCAACAATGTCTTGCAGGTCACCCAATGCAGGTTCCCTAGAAAGTGTTTTGTTTGCTGGGTTTTGACATGCATTGAATAGCGTCAAAACCAAGAGCGAGGTTAAAATATATTTTGAATAGATTGGTTTCAAGCGTCCAAAGTACAATTTATTTTGCTGCTAATTCGGATAAATGAACGTTCGCGGCTTCCATGAAAACAAAAAAGGCTTTTTCGATGATTTTTTGATGTTTAATAAAAATAGGCTGTGCGTTTGTAAGTGCATTATCAAAGCTTAAGCGTTGGGCTACACCTTTACATAATTTATCCAATCCTTCTACACTTGAATAGTGATTCATCCAACGATGTTCCCTCATTTTAGCTAATAAAAGTTCAAATTTTGGTTCGAATTCATAATTATTCAACAGGCTATCGGCGTAAAATTTTTCTAAAAAAACAGGGAGTGGTACTTCGTGATATTTAGACCATTCTCGCTCAAGTAAGTGATCGAAATATAGATCAGTGGCAATGGCTACAACTTTGGGTAATTCATCTTGTAATTGTCGTTGTAGCGCGTTTACAACAGGGTGTGTATCGATATAGCTGTCGATTTGCCGATGCAAAATAATTCCTTTTACGATTAAAGGATCCAAATGTTGAAATTTATTTCCTTTCACAAAATCACCGTATAGATTTGCCTTCATTAAGGCAGTGTTATTGTTGGAAAAATATAAATGACCAAGATAGTTCATGTTTCGAAGATACAACTCTTAATCAATTTAACCCTTGTAAAAGTAAATTCTGCCGTTGATGTAACAAAATAGCATTATAGCGACTTGTTTATTACTTTTAACCCATGTGGAAAGCTAAATGGACATATTGGGGGGCTCAAATAATAGGATGGGGCCTATTTTATGGACTCATTGCGCTCTTTAAAGTTGAAAAAGAAAAAACATTATTTGAATTCGTAGTTAGAATATTTATTGTCATTTCTATTTCTATTTTGACCACACATTTCTGGAGGTATATTGCCTTAAGGTCTAAGCTTTTTGAGAAACATTTTCCAAGAATTTTGTTACCTATTTTTTTTTCATTGTTACTTGTTTCAACCATTGGGGCTGGATTAAACATGGTTACGGACTTTAGGAATTATGGTTTTCACAACATGGATAAATGGAGTTGGGGACTACTGTTTTCTAAAATATTTCTAAATACTTTATTGAATGGATTATGGATGTTGCTCTATATTTCATATTTTTTGTATGAAAAAGCTAGAAATCAAGAAATGGACAATTTAAGGTTGGTAGCTTATCAAAGAGCAATCGAATTAAAGAATCTTCAGTCACAACTTAATCCACACTTTTTGTTCAATGCATTAAACTCGATTCGTGCGTTGGTAGATTTTGATCCAAAAAAAGCGAGGGAAGCAATAACGTCTTTATCCATCATCCTGAGAAAGTCACTTGAATCTGGTAAAGAAGAAATGGTTACGTTGGAACAAGAATTGGCTTTGGTTAACAGTTACTTAGCGTTGGAACAAATACGGTTTGAAGAAAGACTGCGCGTGAAATTAGACATTGATGAATCGTTGCTCAAGTATAAAATCCCTCCTTTCGCTATTCAAACCTTAGTTGAGAATGCCATTAAACATGGGATTTCGAAATTGATTGAAGGAGGTGATTTAACCATTAGTATTCTTGAAAAAGAATCAGAGTTGAAAATAACTGTGTTTAATACAGGGGAATTAAACTCTTCTGTTGATACGGGAATAGGAGTTAAAAATGTAGAGCAACGTTTACATTTTGCCTTTGGTAATAAAGCAAGTTTCACATTGAAACAAAACGAGGGTGTTGTTGCCCAAATAGCTATAAAATTATGAGAGTAGTAATAATAGATGATGAACGTTTAGCCTGTGAAGAATTAAAATCAATTCTTAAAAATTATCCGAATTACCAAATTGTTGGTGAAGCAAGAAACGGACAAGAAGGAATTGCACTCATCGAATCAACTGATCCAGATTTAGTTTTTTGTGATGTGCAAATGCCAGGTATGACGGGCTTTGAGATGTTGGCTAAATTGGAAAACATGCCAAGGGTTGTTTTCGTTACCGCCTATGATGAATTTGCGATAGAAGCTTTTAAAGTTAAAGCGATTGACTATGTTTTAAAACCGATTGATCCAGTTCGATTCAAAGAAACAATTGATAAAATAAATGAATCGGAAGAAGAAGATTCACAAATTGCCAAAACAGAAGTTATACGGACAGGTCGCAAATTAACATTGTCCGATAAGGTGTTTATCAAAGACGGTGAAAAATGCTCGTTTCTTGAGTTATCTAAGGTGCGCGTGTTTGAATCTGACGGAAATTATGTCAAAGTTTATTATGATAAAAACCGACCATTAATTTTACGTTCATTGAACGCACTTGAAGAGCGATTGGATCAAGAAGAATTTTTTAGAGCAAACCGTAAATTTATCGTAAACCTAAATTATGTTACTTCTGTGGAGACTTGGTTTAATGGGGGCTTAAAACTATTTTTAGGTGAGAATGAAGTAGTTGAGGTTTCTAGGAGACAAGCAATTCGATTCAAAGAGAATTTTTCTTTGTAGAAATAATGTTATTTTTTTAAGTGTAAACAATAAAGTTTTAAGTGTATCGTTTATTGAGTGTATGTCTAAATTATAAATTATGCCTATGTTAAAAACGTACTCTAAAAAGTCTCTAGGTCAAGACGCAAAAATTGCACCTTCATCATTTTCGTTACAAAACATTTTGAATTATTCGAAAGCAACAAAAGCAACACCAAGCGCAAAGAATAAAACGATTTATAATTGTAATTAACCAAAACGTTAATCAAGAAAACAACACTCAAGGTGTTGTTTTTTTTCCTGATCCTAGCGGTTTAGATTATCTAGTACAATTCTAAAATTGGGGTGGACAATGCCACCCAAAAGCATGATTTCTGACCACAAGCCCGTAAACCATTGTTTGCCCAAGTATTACAGGTGTGGAAAATACTATAACTGCCGGTAGCTTCATAGAAAGAATCATTTTGACCGTAAATAGCTTTTGTTTTAATAAAAATTGAGTCTTTCTTTTTTGAAAGTAAGAAGCTAGACTTAATGTATTTTACTAAGCGAACGTATTGTTTTGAAGTAATGCGCACTTTTTTGCACGTTTTATTTAGCTCCATTTCCTTATAGTAAGTTGAATGTATTGCGGCTGTGCTTAAAGCAAACGCGGCTTTAAATGCAGTTGAAAATTTTAGCTCTCCCCATGAAGGTGTTTCCAAAAAGAATCCTTTATCTCCCCAGCCTAAAGCGATGAACCTACCAGATGTATCTTGAGCCTTGGTATCTTTGTAGGATATAAAGGTAGTCCAATCCATTTCTTTTGATTTTATGGGAACCACCAAGTCAGTATGAACACCGTTAGTTTTCACATAGATTGCTACTGTTCTATTTTCCTTCGTTTTTTCAGCGCTACGCTCGAATTTAGGTAAAATCCAAACACATAAAAGGTAGATTATTATAAGACCGATAAGTACAAGTATGCTTTTGAGTGTGTATTTCAATAAGCGCTTTGCAATAATTTTAGCAGTCATATAATTTCTCTTAAAAGTTTAAAATGTAATTTGTTCTTTTTTCCAAACCAATTGTTGTAGTTTCTCCATGTCCCGGATAAATGGTCACATCTTCTGGTAGGGTAAAAAAGCGGTTGAATATCGTGTCTTTTAGTACATCAATATTTCCACCAGGTAAATCTACACGGCCAAAGCTTCCTTTGAACAGAATGTCTCCAATTAAGCATTTTTTTTCTGCAGAATTATAAAAAGCAACGTGTCCTGGTGCGTGTCCAGGTCCAAAAATCACTTCAAAATTCAGGCTTCCGAAATTCAAAATTTGTTTGTCTTCTAGTAAAAAATCGGGTAAGGGAGATTCTTTGTATTGACCTAGGCCATAAACGTGAGCGTAACTAGTCACTGCTTCTAATGTTGGAATATCTAAAGGATGAACATAAAGCGGAATGCCAAAATGAGAAGTTGTGAATTGATTGCCTAATATGTGATCTACATGGCAATGCGTGTTTAGAACTGCATGTGGCGTTAAATTATTGCTAGTGATAAACGAAACGAGTTCAAGTTCTTCTTGCCTATCATAACAACCTGGATCAACGATAACACAGTCGGTGTCATTGTAAACGATATAAGTGTTTTCTTGAATCGGGTTAAACGTGAAATGTTTTATTTTCATGAGTTATTTTGTGTGGATTACTTTTTTACGAAACTAATAAAAAAGTAACGTATTACGCTTGACTTCGTATATTTGTGAATGAAATTCGCGAAAATGGATCCAAGTACTTTCTTAATATTATGTGTAATAGGCGTTGCTGCAGGAATTCTGAGTGGGTTTGTTGGTGTTGGTGGTGGAATAATAATTGTACCTGCACTGGTTTTAGTTTTAGGCTATGATCAAATGATGGCGCAAGGAACAAGTGTTTTCTTGATGTTGCCACCTATTGGTATTGCAGCAGCTATGAACTATCACAAAGCAGGAAATATTAATTTTACAGTTGGGATTATTATTGCTAGTGCCTTCATTTTAGGAGCTTATTTTGGTTCCAAATGGGCGTTAAAAATTAGTCCTGCTGTTGTTAAAATAGTGTTTGGTGCATTTTTACTCATTATGGCCTTCAAATTAGGTGGAGATGGATTGTCAGATTATAAAAAAGACCTTAAAAATTCAAAAAATGACAAATGATTTTCGACTTGAATTAAAAGAGCAAATACAGTTAATTGAACTTGAGTTAATTGCAACTCGAAAACACTTGCATCAATTTCCTGAGTTATCTTTTCAAGAATTTAATACGCAGGCATTTGTATTGAAAAAGTTGAAGGAATTCGGTATAACTGATGTCAAGAAAATTGGAACAACTGGAGTTGTCGCATTAATTGAACCAATCAATAAGACGAGTGATAATTGTATAGCCTTGCGCGGAGACTTAGATGCGTTGCCTATAAATGAGGAAACTGCTCATGATTTTGTTTCTCAAAATGAAGGAGTAATGCATGCTTGTGGACATGACGTGCATACAACCATTTTGCTCGGGTCAGCTAAAATTTTAAAACATTTTGAAAGCCAATTAACTCAAACTATTAAATTAATATTTCAACCCGGCGAAGAAGTGGCACCCGGTGGAGCTTCAATTCTAATCAAAGAAGGAGTGCTTCAAAATCCAAAAGTGAACGAAATAATTGCGCTTCATGTTTACCCAGAGATGAAGGCAGGTTCGGTTGGCTTTAAAAATGGAATATACATGGCTTCTTGTGATGAATTACACATTACTATTCATGGAGTTGGTGGACACGGCGCATTGCCTCAAAATTGTATTGACCCTATCTATATTGGAGCCAACTTGATTACAACTTTACAACAAGTGGTGAGTAGGAAATGCGATCCAAAAATTCCGTGTGTTTTAACTTTTGGTCGATTTGAGGCGCTTGGTGCAACAAATGTTATACCAGATAAAGCAATTTTGAAAGGAACTTTTCGCACCATGAATGAAGCGTGGAGGGCTGAAGCCTTAGCTTTTATTGAAACGTACACGAAGCAATTGTGTGACGCTTCAGGCGCAACAGTTGACATTGAAATAGTGAAAGGGTATCCGTTTTTAGAAAACGATCCTGTTGTAACCGATAAAATGCGTTCAGCAGCGATAGCAGCTTTAGGCATAAACAGAGTTGAAGAATTACCGATTAGAATGACTGCTGAGGATTTCTCATTTTATGCACAAGAAATACCAGCATGTTTAATGCGCTTGGGTGTACGAAACGAAGCAAAAGGGATTATTTACGGAGTGCATCATCCGCAATTCGACGCAGACATGGATTGCCTGAAAGTGGGAGTTGAAGTGATGGTAAGTTATTGCTTCAGTTTACAATAGTATTGAGATAACATCGTTTAATTTCGGTGTGAGATTATAATTTATTGTAGTTATGAGATTATTTTCAAATTTTATTATTGTTCTTGTTGGATTAACTTTTTTGGTCGGATGTAAAAAACCTACCAATGTAACGATACATGGGAAAATTCGCAACATTGTTACAGGAGAAGGTATTGCTGGAACAACTGTAAAAGTCACTATCGAACCAGCGGCAGACTCTAAATTAATTTACGAGTTCACTACAAGTTCAGATGGTTCGTACTCCATGGATTTGAAGTTAAAACCTTCGGTTGGCTATACGCTAAAGTACTTTTTTGATAAAAATAACTGCCTGACAGATATAAATAGCGACTACAAAGTAGGTGTAAATTCAAAAACAACCAAGGATATAGATTGGGAAGTGGCTCCTTATGGATACTTTAGAACAAATATACACAATATAGCCTGTTTTAATAGTTCAGATGCCTTAAGTATTAGGTGGTGGTATCCGCCAATTCCTAGTTATTGCCTTCAGGGTCCTGTGCTCCCATATTATGGATGCTACCAATTTAATGGAGCGTCACATAAAAGTCCAGTGGGG
>JAYSRU010000223.1:0-8859 GCA_043720875.1 Crocinitomicaceae bacterium | reverse complement strand
TCCCATTCCAAATCACGAAAGGCTTGCCCTCCAAGATTTCCTTCTGTTGGTAAATGATCAAAATAACCTGCCGAAGCTTTTTTAACAACGCCAAGGTTCGCTTCTGCGGATGTTCCTCCAATCACTAAAGCAAGGTGATAAGGCGGACAAGCAGAAGTTCCTAAATCTTTGATTTTATCCTTTACAAATTCTTCCAGTGAGGTGTCATTTAACAATGATTTTGTTTTTTGATACAAGAACGTTTTGTTGGCAGAACCACCTCCTTTTGCTAAAAATAGAAATTCATACGACATCCCTTTTTTAGCATAAATATCTATTTGTGCGGGTAAATTTGAACCAGAATTTTTTTCTTCAAACATGTCAAGGGCAACGATTTGAGAGAAACGCAGGTTTTTTTCTTGGTACGTGTTATAAATTCCTTTCGACAAATATTCTTCATCCGTTACGCCCGTATAGGTGTCTTCTCCTTTTTTTGCCATTACAATTGCAGTGCCCGTATCTTGGCAAGATGGCAATTGACCTTCCGCTGCAACTGTGGCGTTTTGAAGTAAATTATAGGCAACAAAACGGTCGTTGTCTGTAGCTTCTGGGTCGTCAATAATAGCCTTTAATTTTTCTAGATGCGCGGAACGTAAATAGAAAGATACATCGCTAATTGCTTCTTGCGCAATAAGTTCAAGTGCTTTTGGATCAATCGTAAGAACTTCACGATTACCGAATTTTTCTACTTTAACGTAATCAGAACTGATTTTGCGGTATTCTGTATCGTCTTTTGAAAGAGGAAATGGATTTTGGTAGGAAAAATCTGTCATAACTTGAATTGAAAAAGTGAATTCCAAAGTTAATCATTATGCTAGGATATCGCTTTATTTTACCGTTTTTTTAAGAACGATGAGCTGTTGATCTTCGAAATAAAGTTTCCAATTGTTTTCTTTTATCAAGTATTCTATTTGTGTTTTGAATTCAATTTCGGTTAAAGGATAATTATTTTCATGTGGAGAATAAAGAATATATTCTGCATCCTTTACGATTGGAAATTGATAGACGGTTTTTCTTAAAACCAAATGCGGAATTAATTGTGATTGCGCACTGATTTTAGCGTCTTTCGGTAAGCTTGAAATGGCTTTATGTACTTTAGCTGCATCATAGTTTCTGGTGTAATGTGCGCTTTGATAGAAACGTATTTTTGATTTGTTGGTTTTATATTGTGTGTGATCTAATACGCGAATTGTGCCAAGAAGCACACAAATCAGCGCCGTAATTGAAAGCACAACCTGAGTTTTTCTTGACTTACATTGGGAAATATAGGTGAATATTCCAATAGCCATTATCACAGAAAACTCTATGGAATATTGCCCATCGATACTCCAATACACAAAATTATCGCTAAAGAACTTTTGACCATAAATTGGAAGCAACATGAATAGAAAGGTTGGTTTTCTGAATAGAAAAAATAGTCCGGAGACTAATAATATAAGGTGTGTTTCAAGCTTAACGTAATTGCCAAATGGATTGTGCATGTGATTTATGAAAAGGGTTTCAATTGCCGTAATTGGATGTGTAATGCAGAAGACAAGTGCTTGTTTTGGACCTACGCCTAAAACGGAATACTTAAAGCCAGTGTAGCGCTGTGTATTCGAAAAGGATGGAATTACAAGTTGTGTGATTAGGATAAAATAACTTGCGGAAATTAATGCGAAAAGCAATAAAACAGTTCGCTTCTTTTTTTCTTTACGGTATTCTAGGGCCAAACCAATAAGAATGAAAACCAAAAACAGAGAGGTGTTTTCTTGCCCAACGAGTAAAAAGAACAGCAACAAAAATGCGGATTTGTAATTTTCCTTTTTCACAAACAAAAAGAACCAAGGCATGCAACACGTAGAAACCACTACGCTGTGATAATCGAAAGATAAAGCAGAAAAAATAGCAAAAAAGCTAAGAAAGTAGAGCATTGCGAAATACGACAGGCGTTCGTTTAAGGGTTGGTCTAGTTGAAAATAACGGTAGATACCAACCGCGCCAAACAATACCGCGAAAAGTTGTACAACCAATAACGTATAGGTTCCGAAAATGTAAACTAGTGGAGAAAATAAGACTAAGTAAAGATCGAAGTGTCCGCCAAACATTGATTCTGAAACCTCTTTAATCATTAAGCTGTTTGCAAAATTGAAGTGCGCGTAATCATACAAAGCTTTGGTGTAAAGACCTAAGTCAAGCGCATACGTTCTAAAGTAATAATGGTTGGCAAAGCTAATACTAGCATAGATGAAACCATATAGTAACAGCGTAAGGAGAACGTATTTATTTCCTAAAACGAATGTTTTGAGCCTATTACTTTGTTGCATGCTTGCTTATTCCATCATTGCCTTAAAAGCAGCAATGTTCTTATCGTTTGCAGGAGATTTTGCTTGATTTTTTTCAATGGCTTCTGCGAGGTAGCGGGCAGCATTGGGCACAAACATTTTGGTATTTGCGTTACCGGTTGCTTTCAATTTTTGAATTAACCCAACAATTTTTGTTTGATCTTCTGTTTCTAGTTTGACGCCTAAAATAGCCAGGCCATTTAAGATTGAAATACCGTCATATCTGCTGAACGATTTAGTAGCAATTTGGTTAGAGAAAAATGCCAAATCAGTTTTGTCACCTGCCGCACCTAATACGCTTGAAACAACAGAAAGCAAAGGGTTTTTAACATTGGGCGCTAATTTACGAGCTTCAGCCAAAGCAAGTTTTTCATCCAATCGGTAAAGGGAAGCAATTGCACTTCCAACCACAGTATAAGATGAATCTGATAGTACGATGTTCTGGAAAATTGACGGTAAATCTTTTGCTGGAGCATTAGCCTCAATATAGCTTAAACAAGCCACGCGTACATTATAGTTTTTGTCGGAAGTTGCCATTTTTAAAATAGCATCACGGTAAACCAAAGATTCTGGTTGTTTCATGCTTGCGTTGATTTCATTAACTGCTTGTGCACGAATAGACCAATGAGCGTCATTTAGCGCAAGTAGAATTAATTCATTTTTGTTGATTTCTCCAATGTTGTCCAATGCCACTTGTCTCGCTTTCCATCTTTTTGCCAACTTGTATTGCGCAACCCACATTTCTTCGGTTTTGATTTCTTCCATTTGCGTAAGCAACATTTGCTGATGGTCGAAAACTATCGTTTGTAAAGTGCCGGTAACAGGAAAATTGAAGGTTTGTTGCTGTTGATTTAATTCAACTTTATGAATGGTAACACCAGCACCGTCATACACAGCAACTTCCACAGGAATTCTAAACAATTGTATGCCGTTATCTACTTGACGTTGCGTTACCGTTACACTCGCCACGCCTGTGCCATATTCATGATTGTGTTGCACTTCTAAAACTGGAAAACCTGCTCCGTAATACCATTGATTGAAAAACCAATTGAGATCTTGTCCAGTTACTTCTTCCAACGCTAAACGCAACTGTTGTGCTTCTGCAGCTTTGAATTTATTTTGCTCTAAGTATAAATTCAAGCCCTTGAAAAATGCTGCATCTCCAATGTGATTGCGCAACATGTGGAGGATGCGTCCGCCTTTGTTATACGTGTGGCGGTCAAACATATCCTCTTGGTTGTTGTATCCAAAATGAATCAAATCATGGTCAACGCCAGAAGCGAATTCATTAAAATAACTTTGCATTTCTTGCGATGCTTGGTAGTCAGCTTCATCTAAACCATAGCGATTTTCATCCCATAAATATTGAGAATAGTTGGCGAAAGATTCGTTAACAGACAGGTTCGACCAAGATTCACACGTTACTAAATCGCCAAACCAATGGTGAAACAACTCGTGCGCAATGGTAGAATTGTCGTTTTCATCCATTAATTCTCGAGAATCTTTGTAAGCATAGTCGCCGAAAGTTACTGCTCCGGTGTTTTCCATTGCGCCAGAAACATATTCTCTTACAATGATTTGACTGTATTTATCCCAAGGATATTCAACGCCTAATAGTTTAGAAAAATACTTAATCATTGCAGGTGTTTCTCCAAAAATTGCTTTCGCTTGACCTGCATATTCTGGTTCAACGTAATAGTTTACATCCATTTTTGAACCGTCGGGGCGAACATAGACATCTTTTACTACAACAAACTCACCTACACCCATCATAAATAAATAAGGCGCATGTGGCTTATCTTGCACCCAAGTATCGGTGCGCGTTCCATCTGTATTTTGCTTTTCACTCACTAATTTTCCATTGGAAAGTGTAGCGTATTTTTTATCGACGGTAATGGCAATTTGTTGCGTTGTTTTTTGATTAGGAGAATCTATTGTTGGAAACCATACTGAACTTGCTTCGGTTTCTCCTTGAGTCCAGATTTGAGGCATAAAACCACCAACCTCATTCTTTGGATTGATAAAATACAATCCTTTATCACTTGTTATTGCAGCACTGCCGGAAGTTGTTCTTTCGTCGGGCTTCGCAATATAGTCAATGGCAACCGTAAATTTCTCTCCTCCTTGATAAACCTTAGGAAGTTTGATAGCAAGTACATCATTTTCATAACGATAGTTCAACAATAATGACCCAACACTTACCGTATTAATTTGCATGCCTTTCGCATCCAAAAACAAAGAATCTGAAGCATAAAAATGCTGCATTGCGGTGATGGTGGCGATTCCTTTCATTTGACTTTTTGACCAATCAAAGGAAACTGCTAAATTGGTGTGTACCAAATCCGTTAAGCGGGTTCTTGTTGCGTTGTATAACGGTAATTCGTCAGGAATTAATTCGCTGTCCACAATTTCCATTTCACTTATGATTCTTTTGCCTTTTGTTTTACCCGACAAATCCTCTTCTTCAACATTTTTTTCGGTTGCACAAGAGGTATAAAGTGTAACGCTTACGAGCGTGAAAAGAACAAAGGGAGAAATACGCATAATTGAAATTTAGTGAAAACAAAAATAACCTAAAACTTAGACTTTAATCTAAAAAATAATAATTAAACCTATATCGCATGTTTGTACGATCTAAAAGTCTTAGAATTTGTTATCAAATCAGTACATTCGCAAAGTCTAACCTGGAAGTTGAAATTCTTAGTGATAAATAGTATGAGCATGGAAAAATATAAATGGCAAAGCGATTCAAGCAATTTTACACCGACTTCTGGTGCTAAAGTAGTTTGGGATAATGAGCAGTACTTTACAATTCAATTCAGAGGAAAAAACTTCAAAGGAGAAATTCTAGAAGAAAAGTTGGAAGAAAAGAAATTAGTCTTAAAAGTAAACCACCGCATTTTTACCATTTCAAAAACAAGTTCGTTAGATGAGTTAATCAATTCTTTGGGACTCAATGTAGAAAAAATCAAGAAACTATCTCAGTTAAAATCACCAATGCCAGGAAGAGTGGTAAGTGTTGCAATTGCTTTGGGCGACGAGGTGGTTATTGGCGATAAATTGCTAACCCTTGAAGCCATGAAAATGGAAAATGTATTGAAAGCCGAAGGCGAAGGTAAAGTAAAAAACATTCGCATTGCTGAAGGCGATGTGGTAGATAAAGGCGCAGTTTTAATCGATTTCGAATAGGGATTTATCCTTTCGGTTTTCCGGCAATAAAATCTTTTAAATAAAAGGGCTCATAGTAAGCCACATCCACAAAATCTTCTTTTTCGAAGTTCCGAAAAGCAGCTAAGCATTGGTATTTGGCTGAACTAATACATTGTGTTTGAAATGTATAATCGCGATCCTTGAACAATTCAGTAACTTTCTGAACGGCATCTCCTACCAGCACAAGTTGAGGGTAATTTAAATAGGATGCTTCGTCTAACACATCAGCAGAAATTGCTTTAAGCACCGTTTTGTTTTGCTGAATCAAAGAATATACCTCCATTCTTCGTGCATCAATCATGGCACAAATTGTTGAATTTGGATGCGTTTGTTGTGCTCCTAAAATGAGTGAACTCAACGAATCTATAGCAATGAGAGGAATATTGAGCGCAAAGCACAACCCTTTTGCTGTGCTTACACCAATTCTTAATCCGGTATAAGAACCTGGGCCAGAAGAAATACTAACCGCGGCTAAATCGGCTACGTTTTTCCCAGATTTTGACAGTACTTCTTGAATGAAAACAGTTAGTTTTTCGCCATGAGCAAAATTTTGATCGTTAGATTCAACACAATTCAATAATTTACCGTTTTCTGAAAGCGCAACAGAACAAACTTTCGTGGCTGTTTCAAGATGTAAAATGAGGGCCATTTGTTATGCTAATATTTCCAATTTGAAGCCAACCCCATGAATGTTGACAATGCTAATCTTGTCATCTTCAACGAGGTATTTTCTAAGTTTTGTAATGAATACATCCAAACTTCGTCCTACAAAATAATCGTCCTGACCCCAAACAGCATTCAATACCAATTCTCTTGGCAATACTTGATTCTTAAATTTGCAAAGCAGCTTTAATACTTGAGCTTCCTTTTTGGTTAAACTTTTTTCGAAATTTGGGTGTGTCAATTTGTAATTAACCGTATCGAAAATATAAGTGCCAATAGTTAATACTGTTTCTTCGGGTTCTGTAGTATTAATGTTTACTCGTTTGAGCAAGGATTTCACGCGCAAAATCAATTCTTCATAACTGAAAGGCTTGGTCAAATAGTCATCGCCTCCTGCTTCAAATCCAGCAATTTTATCTTCTACCATCGCTTTCGCCGTAAGGAAAAGAATCGGAATGTCTTTGTTGGTTGCGCGAATGTCTTTAGCTAAAGTGAATCCATCTTTTTTGGGCATCATCACATCAAACAAACAAATGTGAAAGGTTTCTTCATTAAATCGAAGCAATCCTTCTTGTCCGTTTGAACAGAGTGTAACTTGAAAGCCGGCAGATTTCAATTGATCACAAATCACAAAGCCTAAGCTTGTATCATCTTCTACGAGTAATATTTTTATTCCGTTGTTCATTTAAATGTATATTAATGTGTTGGGTTGATTGTTGGTAAAGTTATGCAAAAGCTAGTTCCTTTTTCGCTTGCACTTTTAACGTTAATGGATCCTCCATGTTGTTCTACCATAAGTTTTACATAAAATAGCCCTAAACCGAAGCCTTTAACGTCATGCCGATTGCCCGTAGGGACGCGGTAAAATTTTTCAAATATTAGCGTTTGATGTTCGCGTTTGATTCCAATTCCGTTGTCTTGGAACTCAATTACGATATTGTTTTTTTCATTTCTGGTAGAGATACTAATAATTGGAGATCGCGCGCAATACTTTACGGCATTGTCAATCAAATTACTAATAATGTTTCTGAAATGAACCTCATCGGCGTGTATCAAAGAGTTTGTTGCGCTTAAATTTAACAAGATTTCAACATGGTGTTCGTCTTGGTTAAACTCAAAAACTTCTGCGGCTTCTTGAATAATATCGTGAGAATCAATTTCCTTCAACTTAAGGTGGATATCATCTTTATTTAATTTTGCCACGTTAAGTACACGTTCAACTTGATGTTCTAGACGCTTATTTTCTTTATAAATAATTCCAGCATAGCGTTTCAAGCGTTCACTATCATTGGAGAAGTCATCCCGAATTAAGGTTTCACTGGATAAACCAATGGTAGCTATGGGGGTTTTTAGCTCATGGGTCATATTATTTATAAAATCATTTCTAATTTCTGACAATTTCTTTTGTCTCACAATAATGATAACAGAAAACCCAAAAAATAGGATAAGTAATGTGAATATAAGCAACACGTACAACCAAGGTGAGCCAAAGTCTCCAGCAACCTTTATAGATTTAGCTTCAACTTTTGGAAAAAATACAGAAAAATAATGTCCAGAAGGATCCCACTCTGGTACTCTTTTCGGAATTGAGCTGGAGTCAAGTTGTTCTGTGAAAATTTCATCCTTTTTGTACTTGATAAGGTTGCCATATTTGATACTATCCGTAAAGCAATCATAGATGCCATATTGAAAATCTTCTTGTACTCCGTTGTCGTAGAATTCATGTTTTAATAATTGTTCTAAGTATCCTGGTTGTAATTCTTCGTTAATAATAACCGTAAAATAATTAGAACGTAATTGTTTTACGGCCTCGTATAGGTCAGTACTGTCTTCGTTGTTTTTTCGAATGGAATGTGCCGTATTTCTTAGCGCCAAATGAACTTTTTGGGAAAACTGGGTGAGGTTAAGACTGTCTTCTTTTTGTTGTATGGCAACGTTTATTCGTTGAGCGTTGAGTGTTTTATTTATCCAAAAAACTTGAATCAAAAGAATAAACACGATCGACAACACACCTAAAATAATTAAAGTATTGATGCCTGAACGTTTCATGGTACCGGTCTGAAATTAGTATTGAACAGCATTGTCAATTTCATTGGACCAAGCAATTATTCCTCCGCTTAGGTTTTTTAAATTGGTGTATCCGTGATTTTGCTCCAAATAGTTTATTACATCTGCACTTCGTTTGCCAGATCTGCATTGCACGATTACCGTTTTATTTGTTGGTATTTCTGAGAAACGATCTGGCACTGAATTCATCGGAATATGAATACTTGTTGGAATACTTCCCAACTCATACTCTGAAGGTTCTCTTACGTCAAGGAGCATAAAATCACTCTTGTTGTTTATCATTTCATTCAATTCTGTTACGCTTAGTGTTTGCATCAGGCTTTCTTTTGTGGTACAGGTAAATTCAGTTGCTTTAAGGCTTGTAATTTTAGGACTTGCCTCACTTTTTTTGAAGTTCAAATATGATGAATTCATGGTTAGGCCGTCAAAAAATAGCATTTTATTAACAAGTGGCGTGCCTATTTTTCCAATAATCTTGATGGCTTCGAGGGCTTGCATGGCACCTATGATGCCTGGTAATGCTCCTATTACTCCTGCTTCTGCACAATTTAAGGTC
>JAYSRU010000222.1:0-8874 GCA_043720875.1 Crocinitomicaceae bacterium | reverse complement strand
CAAATATGCTTTTTTTTTAGCTTGACCAATCTTGTAAATTACCACATTTAAAAAGAAATCTCTCCCAAACTTATAGTATTTCTAGGATTCGAAATATTGTACAACATAATACTTGCCTTTTCTCCTTTAGTTGAAAAAGAGCTAACATTTACTTCAGTTCTTCTTGAAACATTACCTTGATACACAAATGGTTTAATTTTAAAATTTGTTAGATCATACCCCAAACTAGCACAATGCAATACTGTTCGGGACGATTTTTTTCGCTTTTCAGACCATAAAAGAGGCTCTCCCGTTAAATCATAATAATTTTGAGGCGCATTGAATAGTATGAAAATATTTTCACTGTCAAACGTCGATTCAAAAGAATGCATTGGGTCATCTTTTATAAATGAGCGCTGGTGCTTATAAATTATTTTTGAATACAGCGCTTCTCCATTCCCATCCGTTACCAATATCAATATATTGTTGTGAAAATACTCTGCTCGGGATTGAACCAACCCTCGAGAATCCATACTTTGAGATTCAAACACATAATCTTCTTCGAATATGAAAACAATCGACTCTTCCAAATAAGTGGTCTTCTTTAACTTATAGTCGTTGGTAAACCAATCATCCTGACTTTTGTTCGAAAAAACTGCTTGCGTTTTCTGAATAAACGTGACATTCTTTCCAATTTTTGTAAACTTATCGACAACAATTTCATTCTTAACCAGATCTACTTCAAACACAAAAACTCCTTCCAGAAGATTATCGTTAGCCAAGGAATAACCACCATTCAACTTGAGTTTACCTTCCTCATTTAAATCAATTAATGGACTTGTTACTTGGTGTGATCTAAAATTAAAGCAATATGTATCGTATCCTCTTTGATTGATGTTGATAAAATGAGCCGCAACAGGTTTATTTAAATTAGGTGACTCTTTGTTTCTTTTCTTTTCGAATTCAGTAAACCCTAAAATAACATTCGCATCATTGGTAATATAGGGCTTAAAATCTCCTATGTAATTACTTTTAAACACCAGATCGGTTTCACCTTGAGCCACTAATCCCGCTTCTTCAAAAATGTAATAAACGAAATGTGCAAATTTATCCTGTTGCCCATCTTTCAGTTCTTTATCTTGCAAAAGGTAATAAACCATTCCCATACTTCCATCAGAAGAAGACGCGAACCCAGCATTCAATTTCGCTCCTTGTGGGTTAATAGATATCAACGCTTTCAGCGGGATAAAAGTGGATAAATCGGGATTGATTGCAGTCAACATCACTTTAGACTCTTTATTCAAACGCTCCAATCCAAAAACAAATAATTTATCACCCAATGTCAAACTACTCAAATCTTCAAATACTTGAGGATTTGGAATTATTTCGTTTAGCTTTCTTGTCTTAATCTCCTGCTTTGATGTGAAACTACCAATTACTGCACTGGATGAAAACAAAAATGCAGGGTACACAGAAAAAAAATAGGAAAGTGAGTCATTAACTTTTTCAAAACTGTAGAATGCGTTCCCAGTTTTGGCTTTCATTGGTGTATTCCAAGCGATAGATTGTGTGAAACCATCGAAGAGAAACCCGCAAAATATTAAATATAATAAAACTCGCTTCATCACAAAAAGAATTATACTAATATACTCTAAAATTTGAACTTATTTAACCAACTGAATACCAGTAAAACTTGAAGGACTTATCGCCAATAATTCTTGTTTCAAATTTTGAGAAATTTCTAATTCATTGATAAACTCATGAACAGTTTCTTTCGTAATCATCGTGTTATTACGTGTTAGTCCCTTAAGTGCTTCGTATGGCTTAGGAAATCCTTCTCGTCTCAGAATAGTTTGAATAGCTTCAGCCACCACTGCCCAGTTTTTCTCTAAATCCGCACTTAACGCACCTTCATTCAACAATAATTTACCTAAACCAGCCAAACAAGATTGAAAAGCAATAATGGTGTGGGCTATTGGAACTCCAATATTTCTAAGTACCGTTGAATCCGTTAAATCTCTTTGCAAACGAGAAACAGGTAATTTCGCAGCTAAATGTTCAAATAATGCATTCGCTATCCCAAGATTTCCTTCTGAATTTTCAAAATCAATCGGGTTAACTTTGTGAGGCATTGCCGAAGAACCAATTTCACCTTCTTTTAGTTTCTGCTTGAAATAATCCATCGAAATATAAGTCCACATATCGCGGTCTAAGTCAAGAATGATCGTATTAATGCGTTTCATGCAATCAAACATAGCAGCCAAATGATCGTAATGTTCGATTTGTGTAGTAGTTTGGCTTCGATTTAACCCTAAAGTTGAATCCACAAATTTATTAGCAAATGCTACCCAATTGATTTCAGGAAACGCAACAAAATGCGCATTAAAATTACCCGTTGCTCCACCAAATTTGGCACCAAACGGTATCGACTTCAAGGTTGCCAATTGTATCGATAAACGTTCAGAATACACTTGAAACTCTTTCCCTAAACGCGTTGGAGATGCCGGCTGACCGTGAGTTCTCGCTAGTAATGCTACATCTTTCCACGTAGTTTGTTTATGTTGCAAGTCTAGAATTACACGTTCAAGCATTGGAATATAATATTCAACCACACATTCCTTTAAGGACAACGGAATAGCCGTATTGTTGATATCTTGAGAAGTTAAACCAAAATGAATATATTCTAGGTATTCATTTAAACCTAATCCTTCCATTTTTTCTTTCAGAAAGTATTCTACCGCTTTCACATCATGATTCGTAGTCTTTTCAATTTCCTTTATCCGCAAACTATCCGATTCAGAAAACGACGAGACAATTTCTCTTAATTTGGGAATATAACTTGCGTCAACCCCTTTCAGCGCGCCAACCTTTTGCTCCATCAAGGCAATAAAATACTCCACCTCTACTTTTACTCTGTATTTTATTAACGCAAATTCACTAAAATAATCAGATAAATTTGAACATTTAGACCTGTAGCGGCCATCGATTGGTGACACTGCGTATAATGCTGAGAGACTCATTGTATGTTGTAATTATGAATATAAGGTGCAAAGATAGTGTTTAACCTTGGTTTGGAAAATCATAATCTGTTAACACTTAAAAATAGATTACTTGTTTACTCGAAAATTTGAATATATTTTGTTAATTTCGTTGCAAATAAAACCTAACAATATGAAAGTATTTTTCTCAATCTTAGTTTCTCTTACTCTTCCTTGCACAGATTCATTTGCATCAAACAATGCTACACCAAGCGATACCGTTACATCTTTGATAGATAAAGCTGGAGCTTTGAAAATGATGGAAGATGGTAAAAAACTTTTTGACACGGGTAAATTTAAAGATGCTATCACTAAATTTAGAGAAGCAAGTATTCGTGACCCGAGAAATGCATCTTCGTTTCATTACATCGCAAAATGCCATTTTCAAATCAAAAATTATGGTCTGGCATTAAATTATGCTTTACGTAGTAACAAGATAAATGCAACTGATGGTGAAAACCTCTTTCTTTTGGGAGAAGCCTATACTAGAACCAATAATTTAGATAGTGCATTTCAATATATGGAGCTTGCAGAAATGAATCTTTCCAAGTCAAGAATTAAGGATCTTCAAATTGCTTTGTTAAAGGAAAGTATTGAACATACGCAAGAACTCCTAAAAACTAATGGACCCAATTTAAGAAAGCCAATTGAAGCGATGAGCATCTCAATAGAAGCCATTAACACCCCGTTTAATGAATATGGTTTTATCCAAGATGGAGATATCGCTTATTTCACTGGTAGACGTAACAATACTGTGGGTGGTGGTGTTGGCCCAAGTGATCAAGAATATTTTGAGGATATTTACTCTGCAAAATGGAATGCTAAGAACAAACATTGGGATAGTGTTACAAATAAGATAGATCGAATTAACAGTGTTGGCTATGATGCTGTGACTCATATTTCAGCGGATGGCTTAACCATATATTTAACGGTAAATACCGATGGCTTAAACCTAAAAACATCTACCGGAAGTTCTGATTTATATTTCGCTGAATTTACAAAAAAAGGTAAATGGACAAATCCAAAAGCAGTGAAAGGAACATCGTTAAACACGAGCTATTCAGAAAGTGGCGCTACGATTACTGCAGATGGTAATACCATGTATTTTGTGACGGATAGAAAAGGAGATAAATCTGGAACAGATATTTATGTAAGCCAAAAAGTTGGAAAAACTTGGGGCACTCCTAAGTCAGTTTCAGATTCAATTAATACAAAAGGCAGAGAAACTACACCATTTATCTCCGCAGATGGCCGTTATTTGTTTTTCTCAAGTGATGGCTTTAAAGGAATGGGTGGATACGATGTTTATGTTTCAGAAAACTTGGGTAAAACTTGGTCGAAACCAAGAAATCTTGGAACTTCTGTTAACACTACAAACGATGACACGCATTTCAGATACGACGAAAAAACGAAGCAAGCTACATTATCAGGTATTGAGCTTTTGGAAGGAAAAGGAACGATTGACATATTTACAATTGACTTGAGCACCAAAGATATTCTGAAAAAGTAATCTGTAATTTCAGAATATCACCATGAGCAATCCAATAGCTAAAGAATGCCAACTCATTGCCTACAATGAGTCTGAGTATTCAGTTTTGGAAAATTCAGCAGCTTTTTTTGCGGACTACTTTCCCAAAATCATTAAAAATGAATCCAATCATGTTTATTGGCTGAATTTTAATACGCTAAAGTATAAAAACGACATTGAGCAACTTTGTACGAATTTAGATGCGCACCGTACAAGTACAGAAGACATTTTCAATCATATGCAACGCTCAAAACTGGAAGAATATGACGAATATCTTTTCTTTTCTATCCGTAGTAGCTTAAGTTCAAGTCATGCTAGTGAAGTATTAAAGACAGAACAAATCAGTTTTGTACTGGGTAAAAATTATATTCTTTCTTTTCAAGAAAAGGCAGGTGACAATTTTGATCCGGTTAGAAATCGTTTAGAAAATAAAAAAGGAATTATCCGCACAAAAGGTGCTGACTACGCTATCTATCGCTTACTTGAATGTGTTATTGATAACTTTTTTGAAACCAATGAAGATATTAATAGCCAAATAGATTTTCTCGAAAAACTTATTTCTTTCAAACCTGAAAAGGAAACACTGTTGAAAATAGAATTTCAAAAAAGAAGGTTATTTGACCTACGAAAAATTGTTATTCCGATGCGTGATATTACGGCGCAACTGGAAGACATTGATAACCCATTGGTGAATAGTAAAAATCATCATTTCTTTAATGACATAAAAGACAGTTGCTTAACCGTAATTGATGAAATGGATGCGGGTAAGCAAATTTTAGATAGTTTAACCAACTTGCATTACGCTTCTATTAGTCAACGCATGAATGAAATCATGAAATTGTTGACCATTATCAATTCGATTTTTGTTCCCTTAACGTTTCTCGTTGGAGTGTATGGCATGAACTTCGACCATATGCCGGAACTACGTTGGAAATATGGCTATTTCATGGCTTGGGGAAGCTTTATTATTATCACTGTTTCGCTTTTATTTTATTTTAAAAAAAGAAAGTGGCTTTGATTTTCACGTGCTAACACAGCAGTGTTTAAAGCTTATTACAATTCCAATTTTACACGTCTGTTTTGAAGTTAATTTTACAACTTTAGGATAATACTCAATGGCCAAAAACTCAATTACACCCAAAGACGCAGAAACCGAGAAGGAAACTACAAGTTTTGCGCAAACTAGAACCACAAAGAAAGAAAATACGGGTGAAAAAAGTTCACCTAAACCTCCTATCACTGGGAAGTCAATCATGACTAAGATTGATCCTCAACGCTTGAAAAAGTTCGTGGGAATTTCTTTGATCTTGATATCTATATTTCTATTACTTGGTTGTTTATCTTATTTCTTTACGTGGAAAGCCGATCAAAATAGAGTGCTTAATAAAAGTTTGTTAACCTTATTGTTTGACGGTAATCCAATCGGTGTTGAAAATTGGACAGGAAAACTTGGAGCCTGGAGCTCTCACCTACTCATGTATCGTTGGTTTGGCGTTGCTTCACTTGGAATGATCTATTTATTATTTAACCTTGGCACTAAAACTATTTTCAACTACACGGTTACTTCTCTGAAGAAATCATCCATGGTCATTGGTTTAGGAATGGTATGGTTCTCTATCTTTTTTGGATATTTTACCACTTCAATCAATCACACGTCTGGTGCATTTGGGTTTCATGTAAACCAATGGCTAGCTTTATCCGTTGGCAAATTCGGGGCTTTTTTAGTCGTTGGAGTTCTGTTATACATTACGTTACTTATCCTTTTCAATCCAAATTACACTAGAATATGGAACAAGTTGAGCGGAAAGGAAGTCGTCGTTCCTCCAGCAGATTTGTCGAAATACGATGACATCATTATTCATAATACAATTCAAGACGATCAAATTCTTGCTGAAAACAAAAGAGAAGCTGTCGTTTTTGATGAAGATGAAGATGATGACGTTTTAGTTGAACCAATCTTGAAAACAATTGATGAGGAGGATGACTTTAATGACCTTCCTCCAATAAATAAATACGATACCGATTTTGAAGTAGATATTCCCAACCGTGATTTCGAAGACGTATCACCTGTTCAGAATACTCAAACTAATGAAGATGATGAAGAAGGTGAATTCATTGTAGATATCGCTCAAACCGAAGCAGAATTAAGCCAAGAAGAATTATCGTCGATTCAAAAAGAATATGGCGACTACGACCCTACACTAGAACTTTCTGGTTATGTCTTACCTCCTATCGATTTATTAAAAGATTACGGAGGAAATGGAATCAACATCAATAAGGAAGAACTAGAATCAAACAAAAACAAGATTGTTGAAACGCTATCTCACTATAAAATTGACATTGCTAAAATAAAAGCAACCGTTGGTCCTACTGTTACGCTTTATGAAATCATACCAGCACCTGGTGTTAGAATTTCGAAAATCAAAAATTTAGAAGATGATATTGCCTTAAGTTTATCTGCACTTGGTATTCGTATCATTGCGCCTATTCCAGGTAAAGGAACGATCGGAATTGAAGTTCCGAACAGTAACCCAGAAATGGTTTCCATGCGTTCTTTGATTGCTTCTGAAAAGTTTCAAAATTCGGATTACGAACTACCTATAGTAATGGGGAAAACGATAACGAATGAAACGTTTACGTTTGACCTTACCAAAATGCCCCATTTATTGGTTGCTGGAGCAACAGGTCAAGGTAAATCGGTAGGATTAAATGCTATCATAGCCTCTATTCTTTACAAGAAGCATCCGTCGCAAGTTAAATTTGTACTAATAGATCCGAAGAAAGTTGAATTAACATTGTTCAATAAAATTGAGCGCCATTTTCTTGCTAAACTACCAGATCAAGAAGAAGCAATTATTACGGATACGTCTAAAGTTGTTAATACCTTGAACTCGCTTTGTATCGAAATGGATAATCGCTACGAGCTTTTGAAAGAAGCAGCTGTTAGAAACATTAAAGAATACAACGAGAAATTTATTGCGCGCAAATTGAATCCAGAAAAAGGACATCGCTTTTTGCCTTACATTATCGTTTTAATTGATGAGTTTGCCGATTTGATCATGACAGCGGGTAAAGAGATTGAACATCCTATCGCTCGAATTGCGCAACTAGCGAGAGCCATTGGAATTCACTTAATTGTAGCGACACAACGACCTTCGGTGAATGTGATCACGGGGATGATCAAAGCAAATTTCCCAGCTCGTATTGCCTTTAGAGTATTATCAAAAATAGATTCGCGTACCATTTTAGATGCTTCTGGAGCAGATCAATTAATTGGTCGCGGAGATATGCTTATTTCTACCGGTAGTGATTTAAAAAGATTGCAATGCGGTTTTCTTGACACGGCAGAAGTTGAGGCGCTATGTGATTTTATTGGAAGTCAGAAAGCCTATCCCGAAGCATTACTACTCCCAGAATACAACCCTGAAGGTAGCGACAATGGAAAAGACATAAGCCTGGAAGACATTGATCCATTATTTGCTGAAGCTGCACAAATTGTGGTAATACACCAACAAGGATCAGCCAGTTTGCTGCAAAGAAAACTCAAATTGGGTTACAACAGAGCGGGTAGAATTGTAGATCAATTGGAAGGATATGGAATAATAGGTCCATTTCAAGGAAGCAAAGCCAGAGATGTTTTGTTTGGCGACATAGAATCTCTCAACGAATTTCTTAAAGTCAAAAACATTTTATAAGTAATATAATAGTTAGCAAATTATAATAAGTGCGATTGATAGTTTAGTTTGGCATAATTTTAGATCTTTGCACACCCAAATAAAAAAAAATGAAAACATTACTAATTATAGCAACCTTCATAACAGGTTCATTTTACGCTCAAGATACAAAGGCTCAGGGAATTTTAGATAAACTTTCTGCAAAAATGAAAGGAATGAAATCCTTTTATGTTGAATTTTCAGCAACCATAAAAAACTCAGGAACTGGAGTAAATGAAACAGAAACAGGAAAAGGTTGGATCAAAGGAGACAAGTTTTATGCAAACTATGGTGATAATACAATTATTTGCAACGGTGTAAAACAATGGACTGTAGTTAAAGATGAAAAAACTACGTATGAAACGGATGCAGACGAATCGGATGAAGAAAGCATTAATCCAAAAAAATTAATGACGATTTGGGAAAGTGGATTAAAATGCAAATACGACAAAGAAGAAAAATTGGGTGAAGAAATGGTTCACGTTATTAACCTTTACCCAAAGGATCCCAAAAAAGCAGAATACCATACCGTAACTGTGTATATTTCAAAGACTTCGGGAGATATGAAAAAGGCAGTAATGAAACGTAAAGACGGAACTACAATGATTTATGCTTT
>JAYSRU010000221.1:0-8895 GCA_043720875.1 Crocinitomicaceae bacterium | reverse complement strand
CTTCTCAATATTTAATAATAGGAGCTAAGGCACACGCTGCGATTCGAGGAAAATATTCACCAGATATGGAAGATGTGAAGGCTGTAGCGATGCCAATTTTACGTCATAGATTAGTGCGAAATTATAAGGCAGAAGCTGAAGGGTACTCAATGGATCGTATCATTAGCGAATTACTTTAAAAGAGAAAAATAGAATATGTTTCATAGAGGTGAGGTAATTGAAGTTACCATTACACAGTTTGCATTTGGAGGAAAAGGAATAGCGAAAATTCCAACAGAAGAAGGCGATTATGTTGTGTTTGTTGAGAATACATTTCCAGGGCAAGTGGTACAAGCCAAGGTAGATGTCAAAAAAAAGAGATATGCCGAATGTAAACTCATCAAAGTGTTACAATGTTCTCCAGATGAGGTTTTAAACGATGGTATTCAGCAAATTTCTGGTGCGCCTTATATTTTTGTGCCTATTGCATTGCAAGCGAAACACAAGCAAGCTACAACGCTGGATTTATATAAAAGAATTGCGCATATTCACGATATTGACTCAAAATTAGATCAGTACATTGCATCACCTTCGGTTTATAATTACCGTAATAAAATGGAATATAGTTTTTCATGCATTGAACACGATATGTTTACCGAGCAAGAAGTAGATGATGCTTTTGCCCTTGGGTTTAAACACAGAGGAACCTGGTGGAAAGTGGAAAACTTGAACAAAGAATCTGGAATGTTTGATGCAGAATGGGAAGATAAATTGATCGAGATACGAGATTATTTAAAAGGTACTGGATCAGCTGCTTGGCATCCACCAAAAAAAGAAGGTTTCTTTAGACATATCGTTGTGCGTAAATCATTTTTTCAGGATCAATTACTGATTCACTTAGTTACTTCTGGAAATGATGATAACAAATTTGATCCTAAAGCATTTTCTGAGTTTATTTTAAAGCTGCTTGGAAAGCGAATTGCTGGAATACAACATACGATTAATGACAATGTAGCTGACCGTGCGAAGATTGAAAATGGAACGAGTACCTTGTTGTTTGGTGAGCCAAAAGTTATCGAAGAATTGAACGGCTTGAAGTTCGAAATCAGCATGGAAAGTTTCTTTCAAACGAATCCAAAGTGTGCTGAATTATTGTATAATAAGGCCTTGGATTATGCAACAGAAAGCAATACCTTAGAAAATGAATTAGTTATGGACTTGTTTTGCGGTACAGGTACAATTGGCCAATTACTGAAAGGGAGAATTCCAACATTGGAAGTTGTAGGTGTTGATATTGTGGAGGAAGCAATTGAAGACGCAAAGAAAAATGCAGCTCGAAATAATATAAAAGGTATTCGATTCTTTGCAGCAGATGTTGGAAAATTTTTAAATGAATATCCTCAATACCAAGGAAAGATCGGCACCATAATCCTTGATCCCCCGAGGGCTGGAATTGCACCCAAAACCTTGAAAAAAGTGATTGCCTTGGATGCCAAACGCTTGGTGTATATTTCTTGTAATCCTTCTACTCAAGCACGCGATGCAGAGACATTAATGGAAGCAGGCTATGTTTTGGAAAAATTGAGTTTAGTAGATCAGTTCCCACATACGAGTCATGTTGAAGCGATTGCAAAATTCGTGAAGAAGGCTTGATTTAGTTAACGAATCGCAGCATCTAAGCTGTATTCAATTAACGCATTCATTTCTTTGTCAAAGCCTTTCGAAAATTCTTGATTCGGTCTATTAGCTACACCTAAACAAATGGTGGCAGCTAGATGTCCTAGCGCTTTTCCTAAGCAGAAAATTGCTGAACTTTCCATTTCAAAATTCGTGACTTTTTGTTCGTTAAATCGAAATGCGGTCAGCAATTCATTAATAGCTGCTTTTGCCAATGGAAGCCTAAGTTTGCGTCCTTGAGGACCATAGAAACCAGAACTTGTTACAGTGATTCCTTGAAATGTAGTATCAGAACTTAAGTTGTTTACCAGCTCAGGATTTGCTTGGATTAAATAGGGACGAATGTTTTCGGGCCACTGAATATGTTGGTTAAGTGCTTCGCGCAATGTGTTTTCTTCTTCCGTAAACGACAAGTCGTAAAAGTGGGCTATGTTGTCCAGACCGTAGGCGTGGGTTGAGATTATGTAACTGTGAATTGGAATTTCTGGTTGAAGTATTCCGCAAGTACCAATTCTGATGAATTTTAATGATTTTTTGTTCGGATGATCTTCTCGTGTTGCTAAATTAATATTCGCTAAAGCATCTAATTCATTGATCACTATATCACAATTATCCGTTCCAATTCCTGTTGAAATCGCTGATATTCTTTCGCCTTTATAGATTCCGGTATGCGTAACAAATTCTCTATGTTGGGCTTTGTGTTCAATTTTTGAGAAGAAGTTAGATACCAAACCTATGCGGTCAGGATCGCCTACCAGAATAATTTTGTCCGCTAATTCATGCGAAGCAAGGTCTAAATGATATACTTTACCTTGGGCATTTAAAACCAATTCAGAAGAAGGGTAGAACATTGTATTTAATTTTGTTGTAAAACTAAAAAACTGATAGCACATGCCACCAGTTTTTTAGTTTTTATTTGAGCGAATTAATTTATTTTAATTCAACGTCTTTTTATTTGATACTTCCAAATACTTTAGCAAGCAAATCGCTTACACGCGCCATTGGATCTAATCTTATTTTATTTTCTTCTTTGGTAACCATTGTGAATAATCCAGAAATAGCTCTTTCTGTCACGAATGCATTGAGGTCTGGATTTAATTTCTGTCCTCCAGTAAGTGTCATCGCTTGGTTATATTTATTGATTAATGGATTCCAATATTCTGTTAATTTTACTTGCGAAATCGCAGTAGCAACTTTTGGCGAAAATGCTGCAGTTAATTTTGAAGTAGTATTATCACTTAGAAATTTGGTAGCAGCTCCTTGTCCACCATTTAATATTGCAAATCCATCACTGACAGACATTCCCAAAATAGCATCTTTAAAAATTGGTAATGCTTCTTTTGTTGCTTCTTCCGCTGCTCTGTTGAGGGTGGTTTCGAATTTTTCAACTTGAGCGTCAAGTCCTAATTCCATTGCTTTTTCCCTCACTTTTAATGCATCTGGAGGAAACGGCAAGCGAATCTCAGTATTTTTCAAAAATCCATCAGTAATGGAAGTAAGGTTAACTGAATTTGTAATACCCACAGATAAAGCTTCTTTTAAACCAGAGATAACTTCTCCATTTGTTAATGCTGCTGCAACCGGTTTGGTGGTGCCACCTGCGCCAACAACATCTCCAGCAACTTGTTCTAGGACATCACATGCTGCGGTTGTAGTAAGTATTACGCCAATTATTAAGAATTTTGATATTTTTTTCATGATTAATAGTTTGAATTACGAATTTCGGATTTAATTTTACAAACGTACATAAAAATCAAGCCAAAATGCAAGCAGAGATAATAACAATTGGAGATGAATTGTTAATTGGACAAACAATCGATACTAATTCTGCTTGGCTTGGTCAGGAATTGTCACTTCGAGGTATTTCAATTTACAGAATTACATCTATTTCAGACAACAAAGAAGAAATCATCACAGCAATTGACCAAGCATTAGGAAGAAGTCAATTGGTCTTGGTTACTGGTGGGCTAGGGCCTACAAAGGATGATATTACAAAACACACGTTGTGCGAATATTTTAATACTAAATTAGTATTGAATCAAGAAGTATTGGATCGAGTGGAAGTATTTTTCAAACAACGTGGACGCGAAATGCTGCCCGCTAACACGCTACAAGCGTCACTTCCCGAAGCATGCACGGTTATTCATAATCACCACGGGACAGCCTCAGGTATGTGGTTTGAAAAGAATGGCAATATATTAATCAGTATGCCAGGAGTACCTTACGAAATGAAAGGGATAATGAAGGATGGGGTATTCCCTAAACTTGCCGAATTGTTTGAAACCAATTCTATCTTTCATAAGACAATGCACACGCAAGGGATTCCCGAATCATTTTTAGCGGAAAAGATCGCTGATTGGGAAATCATGGTGCGTGAATCAGGCTTGGGATTAGCCTATTTGCCTTCTCCAGGAACGGTAAAGTTACGCTTGACCAGCTCTAATGGCGAAATGGACAAAACTAAAATTGATGCCTACTTTGCCGCGTTAGAATTTAAATTACCAAAACACATTTTCGGTTATAATGAAGATACGTTAAGTAGTGTTATTGGGAAGCTTTTGATCGAAAAGAATCAAACCCTGTCAACCGTTGAAAGTTGTACGGCTGGTGGATTGGCGAAAGAAATTACTAAAACTCCTGGAGCATCGGCCTATTTTGAAGGATCCTTCGTTACCTATAGCAATCAATTAAAATCGCGCATTGCAGAGGTGCCGAAGCGCATAATAGATCAATTTGGAGCAGTTAGCGAACAAACTGTGGTTGAAATGGCTAGTAATGGTAAAAAAATGTTGGGAACGAATTATTGTGTCGCAACATCTGGTATCGCTGGTCCGGATGGAGGTACAGTCGAAAAACCAGTTGGATTGATTTGGGTCGCAATTGCACATCCTAAAGGTGTCTATACAAAGCAATTTTTATTTGGAGGAAACAGAGAAAATATCATCTCAATGACAATTCTTTCTGCCCTTAACCTTTTAAGATGTACGCTGTTAGAAATAAATGATTGAAAAAAAATATAAATACTATTGTAGATTGAGAAAAAATCACTTTCTTTGCAACCCATTTTACAATAAAGGAAAATTATAATATCATGTCAAGAGTTTGTCAATTAACGGGAAAAGCGGTGATGGTTGGAAACAACGTTTCTCACTCTAATCGTAAAACAAAACGTAAGTTTTACCCAAATTTAGTTACTAAGAAGTTCTTCATCCCAGAAGACGGTTCTTATATTACTTTAAAAGTTTCTACTTCTGCATTGCGCACAATTACCAAAAATGGTATTTCTGCAGTGTTAAAGGATGCGAAAGAAAAAGGGTTTTTAAAATAAAAATTCCCGTTGTGAGACGGTAAAAAATAATAGAAATGGCAAAGAAAGCAAAAGGTAATCGCATCCAAGTGATTTTGGAATGTACAGAGCACAAGGAGTCAGGTAAGGCTGGTACTTCTCGTTACATCACTACGAAGAATCGTAAAAATACTCCAGAGCGTTTGGAGATTAAAAAGTTTAATCCAATCTTGAAGCGCATGACTGTGCATAAAGAGATCAAATAATTGAAACATGGCTAAGAAAGTAGTAGCATCATTGCAACTTGGAGGTGGAAAAGAACACACTAAGGTAATCAAAATGAATAAGAAGCCGGAAGGTGGATATACGTATACAACTGAAATTGTACACAACGATAAAGTTCAAGATTTTTTCAAAAAATAATTTGAACCCACAAACTCTTTTAAAAGCTTCCTTGTTTCAAGGGAGCTTTTTTGCTTAAAATTTAATTATTATGGGATTATTTAGCTTTTTCTCCAGAGATACGAAAGAAACAAAAGATACACTTGACAAAGGATTGGAAAACACGAAGAAAAGTTTTTTCTCAAAACTATCGCGTGCTATTGTTGGCAAATCTACGGTTGATACCGAAGTGTTGGATGATTTAGAAGAAATGTTGATCTCTTCAGATGTTGGTGTAACCACTACTTTGAAGATTATAGACAGAATTGAGGCAAGAATTGCCAAAGATAAATATGTTAACACTTCTGAGCTTCAATCTGTATTGCGTGCAGAAATTTCAGCGTTGTTGTCAGAAAATAATGCAGTCGGAACTTTTGATTTTGAAAAATCACCTTTAGGTCACCCACATGTAATTATGGTTGTAGGCGTGAATGGTGTAGGTAAAACTACTACCATCGGAAAACTTTCATATCAATTAAAGCAAGCGGGTAAGTCAGTAGTTTTAGGTGCAGCAGATACTTTTAGAGCTGCCGCGGTAGATCAATTAATTATTTGGAGCGAGAGAGTTGGTGTGCCAATTGTTCATCAAGGAATGGGTGCAGACCCAGCTTCTGTAGCGTTTGATACGTTGCAAAGCGCGGTTGCAAGTAAGGCAGATGTGGTAATTATTGATACTGCTGGTAGATTGCACAACAAAGTAAATTTAATGGCCGAGCTCACGAAAATAAAGCGTGTGATGGAAAAAGTAATTCCTGGTGCCCCGCACGAAATATTATTGGTATTGGATGGAAGTACGGGTCAAAATGCATTCGAACAAGCAAAGCAATTTTCTTTAGCTACAGATATTAATGCGTTAGCAATAACAAAGTTAGATGGAACGGCTAAAGGTGGAGTAGTGATTGGAATTTCGGATCAAATGAAAATACCCGTAAAGTATATTGGCGTTGGTGAAGGAATGATGGATTTACAAATATTCGATAAAGAAGTTTTTGTCGATTCGTTATTTGGCTAGTCGCGCAATAATCAAATAGTATTTTACAGTATCATCTTTAGGGTTTATATGCGCTAAAGATAATTTTTATAGAAAATGGCACAAAAACCAGCAATACCAAAAGGAACAAGAGATTTTTTACCTCAAGATGTAGCAAAGAGAAACTACATTTTTACAACGATTAAAACCGAATTTAAGAAG
This sequence comes from Crocinitomicaceae bacterium, assembly GCA_043720875.1. Taxonomy (GTDB): domain Bacteria; phylum Bacteroidota; class Bacteroidia; order Flavobacteriales_D; family Crocinitomicaceae; genus JAYSRU01. Next base: position 2,320 of record JAYSRU010000221.1, on the reverse strand, counting down.
TATGGTTTTGAACCAATTGAAACTCCTTCTTTTGAACTTTCTTCTACATTACTAGGTAAGTATGGTGAAGAAGGGGATCGTTTGATTTTTAGAATATTAAATTCAGGTGAAAAACTGAAGAAGGCGGATTTAGAAGCTTTGGAGAATGGAAACTTACCGCGCTTTGCTAATTCATTGGCTGAAAAATCGTTGCGCTACGACTTAACAGTGCCTTTCGCAAGGTTTATTGTTCAACATCAAAATGAACTTAGTTTTCCTTTCAAACGTTACCAAATACAACCTGTTTGGAGAGCGGATCGTCCACAACATGGAAGATACCAAGAGTTTTATCAATGCGATGCCGATGTAGTTGGGAGCGATTCACTACTTTTTGAAGTTGATTTTGTTCAACTTTTGGATGATGTGTTGTCTGCTTTAAAGATTCCTGATTTTACAATAAAACTCAATAATCGAAAAATACTTGCAGGTATTGCGGAAGTAGCAAATGCTTCAGAATTCTTGATCGATTTTACTGTTGCCATTGACAAGTTGGATAAAGTTGGAAAGGATGGAGTGGTCGAGGAAATGCGTACCAAATTGATTCCTGAAGCTTCAATTATCGCTTTGTCTCCGTTGTTTGATTTTGCAGGAACGAACGATGAGAAGTTGAACTTGATGCGAGATTTTCTCAGAACTTCCGAAATTGGAATAAAAGGAATTGAAGAAGTTGAATTTATACTCGACAAAACAAAGGTTTTAGGTTTAGAAAACGCAAAATTGGAGTTGGACATAACCTTAGCACGCGGATTAAATTATTACACTGGAGCAATTTTCGAAGTAAAAGCGAATGGCGTAAATATGGGTAGTATTTGTGGTGGTGGAAGGTACGACGATTTAACAGGATTGTTTGGAATGCCTGATATGTCTGGTGTTGGGATTTCTTTTGGTGCCGATCGTATTTATGATGTATTGAAGGAACTTGATTTGTTTCCAAATCATTTGGATGAGGGCCTTACCATTTTGTTTACCAATTTTGGCGATCAAGAATTAGAGTTTTGTTTGCCAATCGTAAAAGAATTGCGTAAAAATGGAATTGATTCTGAAATTTATCCGTCAGCGGCAAAAATGAAGAAACAATTTAAATATGCCGACGACAAAGGAGTAAAGTATATGGCAATTGTGGGGGAAGAAGAAATGAAATTAAACAAAATACAATTAAAGGAAATGCTTTCAGGTGAACAAACACTGATTAGCCTAGAAGAATTGATTGTACTTTTAAAAACTAAAATATAGTAAATAATGGGCTCAACTTTTTTAATTGAAAACCAAACTGTATCACTCGCAATATTAGAATCGATACTTGACGAAAAGCAAACTATCACGCTTTCAGAAGGGGTGAAAAAACAAATTTTGCATTGCCGGGCTTACCTTGATGGATTGAATCAAACCAACAATAAATTAATTTACGGTGTAAATACAGGATTTGGTTCATTGTGTAACACTCAAATTGATGTTCAACATTTGTCTCAATTACAACTTAACTTGGTACGTTCGCATGCCTGTGGAATAGGGGAGCGTGTTCCTAACGAAGTAGTCAAACTTATGCTGTTGTTGAAAGTTTTAGGTTTATCGAAAGGACATTCTGGTGCACAATTGGAAACCATTGAACGTTTGATATTCTTTTTCAATAACAATATTTATCCTGTCATTTATCAAAACGGAAGTTTAGGAGCTTCTGGAGATTTGGCGCCATTGGCTCACATGTCTTTACCGTTGATTGGTGAAGGTGAGGTTGAACTCGATGGAATGATTATTTCTGGTAGCGAACTGAATAAGAAATTTAATTTAGAACCCATAACTTTTCAATCTAAGGAAGGTTTAGCTTTGTTGAATGGAACGCAATTTATGTCTTCTTATATGGCTTATAGCTTAATGCAAGGATATAAATTGAATCGTACGTTTATGTTAACTGCAGCCATATCTTTAGAAGCTTATGACGGTAGAATTGAACCATTTCAAGACAATGTTAACCAAATCAGAAATCAATCTGGGCAAATACAGATTGCGGAAATGATGCGTTCAAATTTGGAAGGAAGCGAGTTGATTAAAACGATTAAAGTTAACGTGCAAGATCCGTATTCATTTAGATGCATTCCTCAAGTTCATGGTGCGAGTTTAGACGTGATCAAGGCTGCAACTGTGATATTGGAAAATGAAATTAATGCGGTTACAGATAATCCTATTGTTTTTCCGGACGAGGATCAAGTTGTTTCTGCGGGAAATTTCCACGGTCAACCCTTAGCATTATGGATGGATTTTTTAGCGATAGCATTTGCAGAAT
>JAYSRU010000220.1:0-3134 GCA_043720875.1 Crocinitomicaceae bacterium | reverse complement strand
TTAATTTTTAGTTCATGATGCTCCACATATTCAACCCCAAACTTAATATTACATTCAAAAACATATGGCGCATTAAATAATTCACCCTTGACTTCTGTAAGCTGCGTTGCTTCAAATTCCGAAACGTTATCATTGTATCGGGCAGAAGTTTGATGTGCTTTTTCATATATTGCCTCGTTGATGTGATTTATTGTAAAAAATTTAGTTTCCAAAATATTACCTAATGTATGACGCGGAACACTGTCTGGCCTTACAATAAATCCAATTAACGCAGGATTAGAACCGATGTGTATTACTGAACTAAAGATGGCAAGATTCGATTTCCCAGTTTTACTAACCGTTCCAATTAGAGAAGCACTTTTAAATCCACTGAGTGAATTAACGAAAGCCGCACGGTGACGAGGACTCATGTCCTGTAAATCTTGTGCATTAAAAAGTGTAGTTTTCAATAGTCTAAATTTAGAGTTCAAAAGAACAATTAATGTTTTGATCTTGACGCTATGCCGCTTGTTTTTTATGATTTTTTGTGTTGAGGCATCAAATAGGCTGATTAAACAACTACTCAAAGGAAGGTTCCAAAATCGTTCAACACACATAATCAATGAATTATAATAAAATAAATAAAATAATTCAAAATAATTAGTACTATGTATAACATAGTTCAATCTTTTACATATATCTTTGTATCCAATAGTAATACAATTTCGCACATGAATCTGGAGAATACACAAGCACAAATGAGAAAGGGGATATTAGAATTTTGCATTCTATCCATTCTAAGTCAAAAGGAAGCCTATCCTTCTGAAATTCTCGAAACCTTAAAAAAATCGAAACTTATTGTAGTGGAGGGAACTTTATACCCCTTGCTTACCCGATTAAAAAATGGAGAATTATTAAGTTACCGCTGGGAAGAATCCAATTCTGGTCCACCCCGAAAATATTACTGTATTACTGAATCTGGAAATACTTTTCTAGCAGAACTTAAAAGTACCTGGCAAGAATTGAATACTGCCATCACACAAATCATTAACAAATAAGCACAACCTTTCAATTACCTCATTAATATACAACACATGAAAAAGACAATCTCCGTACATATCAAAGGCATGAACTTCCTGTTAGAAGAAGATGCATACACCCTACTATCCAATTATTTGAATTTGCTCAATAAGAGTTTATTGAATGAAGCTGGGGCAAAAGAAATTGCCGAAGACATCGAATTACGAATTGCTGAACTATGTAGTCTTAAATTATCCGACCGCAAGCAAGTAATTGAACTAGAAGATATCCAAGAAATTTTGGACACTTTGGGCGACCCACGTAAATTCGTTGACGACAGCGCAGATCAAACTACTTCAAATGAAGTAAATGATGGCCATGAAAATAACACAGAAGACAAATCTTCTTACAAACAAGCAACTAATGAGCAATCTTCAGATCGACGCTTATTCAGGGATATAGCGAATGCCAAAATTGCGGGGGTTTGTTCTGGTTTAGCCAATTACTTCAATATCGATGTTGTATTCATTCGCATTTTGTTCGTAGTATTTTTAATTTTCGCTGGTTTTGGATTTCCACTATATGTTATTCTTTGGATTGTAGTGCCAAAAACTGCTAATACCATTGACCGATTAAGAATGAAAGGTACGCCTATCAATGTTGAAACAGTAAGGGAGGAAGTAGAAAATGCAGCACATCGTTTTGAAACAAATGCTAAACGATTTTCAGATAAATTAAGAAATAGTGACGATAATAAAAGCTACTTAAATAACGCAATTAGCCTTATAAAACGTGCCATCGGGATCTTTCTTATACTCGTAGGATTTGGTTTTTTAATCGCATTTCTCGTATTTATCGTTGGTGGCTTAGACTTTATTCCAATCGACGCTAACAACGGCTTTATCTCATTAAGGGAATTTGGAGAATTAATCTTCGCCGAACCCTTCGATCTTCAATTGGCATGGATTGGTGGAATTGTAACGGCTACTGCTATCATTCTTCAAATTATTACAGCTGGTACAACCTTATTGTTTAACATTAAAAGCCGTTGGACGCGTATCGTGCAAATTTTATTCACCCTAACCTATATTTTCAGTGGTGCGCTTTGTGTGTTTGTTGGAATAAGCACAGGTAGAGATTTTGCCATAGAAAGCGAAATTGAGCGAAAAGTTGGAGTATTCAAAGGTACTACACTAACTATATTAACCGCCAAACCAGCAAAAGCTGATCATACATTTCAAGTAAAATCAACTCAAAATTTTGGATTTATCGGGGTAAATGGCAACACCCTTGAAAACCATGGAATTCATATTATTTACCGTGAATCTGAAGATAGTCTTTACCATATTTATCAAAATTTTAGTGCAAACGGAAAGAATAACAAACGTGCACTTGCAAAGGCCAAAAACATTAGCAATGCTATCGAATTAAATGGATCTGTACTTCAATTGAGTAGTTTAGTTAGTTTTCCGAAACGGGATAAATTACGCGACCAAGAGGTTACCATCCTAATTGAAATTCCTAAAAATGGTATAGTTCTCATCAACAAGCAAGTTATTCGCCTGGGGTCGGAAGTAGAATCTGAAAATGGAGAACAAACGGAACAAGAGGGCGAGTTAGAAAGCAATTCAAATTATTACCACTGGGATTAATTGGAAAATTAGTAATTTCAAACCCTGAATCAACTTATTACGAGTGATTCAGGGTTTCTTTTTTTATACACGATATGGCCAAAATAACATCAAATAGCTTTACTAATAAGTCCAATACAATTATCTCTAACGGAAGAAATGAGGTAATTGCAGATCAAAATATTTCAGAAGGAGGATTAGATGAAGGACTTTGTCCAACCGAATTGCTTGCTGGCGCCTTAGCAGCTTGTGCAAGTATGAGCATTCGTGTTTATGCGAAGCGTAAAAACATACAGCTCGAACATATAGACATTGCTGTTGAGATTATGCGGGATAATGCCTTTAATACAAGCAAAATTCTTAAAACAATTACGTTTCATGGCAACCTAAATGATGACGACAAACATAGAATGCTAAAAATTGCAGACATGTGTTTTGTGCAAAAAATACTTTCAAATCCCATAACGTTTGAAACTCAACTTAAATAGGCTGTGAAAACACTGC
>JAYSRU010000219.1:0-8947 GCA_043720875.1 Crocinitomicaceae bacterium | reverse complement strand
ATCGGTGAACCTGAGCAAATAGGATTGGGTACGGCACAGGTAATATTCGACCCAGCCGGTGGAGCGCCAGGAGCCCCGGTTGCACAAATATTTCCGCTTAAATTCGCAGTATTATTTCCGCTTGTGCGCTGAATTTGGATAAGATACGTAACACCAAACGTACTTGGAAATGTTAATGTACCCGCACTCCCAGATGGAATGTTAGTGCAACCTACTTGGCCGCTAACACAACTCGTATAGGCTGTTAAGGTCAAGTCTCTGTTGGTTCCACTGATGTTGATGTTAATAGAATTACCTGTTCCGGTTACAGCAAACCATTCATCAGAATAATTTGAGCCGCTGAAACAAGAACCATTTGTTGTTACGTCTGCTGTACCATCTTCACCTACCGCAAATGCTGTGTTGGTACACGCTACATTAACAGCCAACGCAACGGCTCCTCCGCAATTGTCGGATTGAGAAAGAAACGCAGGGCAAATTGAAGCTATTAATAATGTAAGTAGTAATCTCATATTTTTATTTTTTACAATAGTTTAATATTTCAAGTACAGTTGGACGTTCTCCTGCAATAACCAATGGGTGATAAGGCTCATACGCCGCTTTATCTTCTATTGACTCATTATCATATTCAGAATGATTGAGCAGTAAAATATTGGTTTGGTACAACAACCAAGTGCTAACAAAATCATTTGATGACATTATACCCGAATTGGATCGGTCATTTGTTTGATCCGAAAAAATTCTAATAGTAGTTAATTGATTTAATTTGGGGCCCAAATTCATGTTATTGTAATCCGCGATAACGATATCTTGAAATTTTGATTCAGGTGTTGGTGTATTTGTAGTCTGCGCAAAAAGGGCAGTTGAAACAGAAATCGCTAATGCGAATAAAACAAGTCGAAATGTTTTCATGGTGGTTTTATTGATGAAGCAATGTATAAGTTTAATATACATTATTTTTGATGAAATGTATAAAATAGTCGTTTAACTTATCAAAATGGCTTTATGAGTGAGGATAAAAAACGGAAAGATTAAATTGGAGGAAAAACACGACCTGCAATTAAATTATCTTACCAGCGTTAAGTTGTTAGATAAAACATCTTCATTTGTTGTAAAATTTACATAAGTCATGTAAATTCATCCAAATCGGGTTTTACCAATTTGGATGAATTTTAATTTTATTACTCAATTATTATGCGTTCAACGAAATTATTGTATTCGGTTAAGACATTAACTAGGTATGTTCCTTTTTTAAGTTGGTCCAATTTTAATAGGGCACCTTTATTATTTATATCCATGTTGTAAACAAGTGTTCCGTTCAAATCATTTACTTGGATGGAAATTATGGTTTGCTCTGAAGAGATGTTAACCGAACCTTTTGATGGATTCGGAAAAAGAGTCACTCCATTGGTCTCTTTATATAGCATTGCAATTTCGCTTTCGAACATGGCGTTATTCAAGTCGTATTCTTGAATTTTGTAGTAGTTTGCGCCTTGGCTAATGCGGTGGTCAACAAAAGAGTAGTTTTTTAGTTCGTTGGAATTTAAAGCTGCAGGTTGTGACCCAATCTTTTCCCAAATAGCACCATTAGTAGAGTGCATGATATCAAATCGTCCTGAATTTTGCTCGCTGTAGGTACTCCATGAGATCAGTCCTCCCTCACTGGTTTCAACCGCACTCACTTCGGCAAAGGTTGCAGAAAGGGCTACAATAGAGCAATCAGTTGTGGCAGTATTACCCGGGGCAGTGTTCACCGTAATGTTTTGTACCGTATTGGCGTAGTTAGTTACCAATAATACATAAATCTGACCTGGTAAAACACCAAGTGCGTTGGCTTGTTCAACTGGAGCAATTGAATACGAACAATCCAAAGGATTAGGATAAGCGTTACACGCACCGATCGCAGCTGGCAAACTTGGATAAGGACCCCAAAGTGCGAAATCAATATCACTACCTGCGGTGATGTCTATTGCAATATTACCTGGCGTGGCAATTTGAAAATAGAACCAAGATGGGTTAGGAGAAGTGAATAAGCAACCATAATTGTTTCCTGGGTTGACAACGCTTGCCGCTGCGCCACCAGTGTTGGCAGTGAAATTGATTGGGGAACCCGAACAAATTGGATCTGGCACAGTACAAGTAGTGTTAGATGCAGGAGGCGCTGCCGCTCCAACTACACAAATATCTCCTTTTAAATTAGCCGTATTGTTCCCGCTTGTTCTTTGAATTTGAATGTAGTAATTGGTAGCTATTAAACTCAAAAAGTTTACACTCCCAGATCCACCCGAAGGAATGGTGACACATCCAATTTCTCCAGCACCACAAGCTGTGTAAACAGTTACAGTACAATTTCTATCCGTGTTATCCACGGTTACGTTAATATTAAAACCAGTACCGGCAACTAAATACCACTCATCAGCATAATTGGAACCTGCAAAGCAAGATCCATTAATCGCTGGGTCTCCTGTACCATCTTCATTGATGTTGAATGCTGTCGTAATACAGCCAACATTGACAGCTATCGGAACCGCACCAGCGCAATTGTCCGATTGCCCGTAAAAATTGAAAGAAAGAAGTAATGCAAGTATTATATATAAAGCTCTCATGATTTCTTATTTTTTAGTATAGGTTAATATTTCACTAATAGTTGGAACAGCTCCGTCAATTACAAAAGCATGGTAAGCATCATACTCAGCTTTGTCTTCGGCTGGTTCATTGTCATATTCAGAATGATTGATAATCAATACATCTGTTTGATACAATAACCAAGTGCTGATAAAATCATTCACCGACATGTTGCCAAAATTTGAACGATCATTCATTGGTTCTGAATAAATTCTAATCGTTGTAACCGCACTTAATTTAGGGCCCAAATTCATGTGGTCGTATGATGAAATTGTAATCTCGACATACTTATGATCTTCTGTTGCTAATGATTCGCTCTGTGCAAAACATGTACTAGTGCTACCTATGGTAAGTAAAAGTAAAAGAGTTAGATTTTTCATATCGAAAGTTTTAAGTTGTTTCTATATTAACGTTTCGACTTTTGCTCGAGGTGATCAAAATGACCAAATTGATGCTTTGAATTAAGATTATTCAGTTGCGAATGAGAATTTGATATTTTTAAAGGTTGATTTTGTTTAATTCACACATATTTCAATAAATATTTTCAATATATATAACATTGAAAGTTTTATTATCTTTAAATAGCTTATGTAGGATGTTTTATCTTTTACGGTGTTGCGTTTTTTTATGTTTTAACTTTTAACTCAACTTAGAGCGCTATTTATTCTTTTCCTGTTAATAAGGAAGATTTGCTCAGTATTATTATAGATTGCTTTATGGAACAATTTTCTTTTCTCTATAATTGACTATCTTTGTAAACCTTTCGAGTATAGCACACTTCTGTTAATAGAAAAAAAGGATCAAACACACACTAATAAAAATCTTCCAATAGGATTATTCAAATGAAAAATATTCGTAATTTTTGCATTATTGCCCACATTGATCACGGGAAAAGCACCTTGGCAGATCGTTTACTTCAAACTACAGGGACAATTTCTGATCGTGATATGAAGGCGCAAGCTTTAGATGATATGGATATTGAGCGTGAACGAGGAATAACCATCAAGAGTCACGCGATTCAGATGAATTATAATTTCAGAGGAGAAGATTACGTTCTGAATCTGATAGATACACCTGGACACGTTGATTTTTCATATGAAGTTTCTCGTTCTATTGCAGCTTGTGAAGGCGCACTTTTGATTGTAGATGCCTCTCAAGGAATTGAGGCGCAAACCATTTCAAATTTGTATTTGGCGTTAGAACACAACTTAACCATTATTCCGATTTTAAATAAAATGGATCTTCCAGGAGCGATGCCGGAGGAAGTTACAGATCAAATTGTTGAATTAATTGGTTGTGATCCTTCAGAGGTTATTCAAGCATCTGGAAAAACTGGGTTAGGAGTATTAGAGATTTTAACAGCAGTTATAGACCGAGTGAGTGCTCCAAAAGGAGATGAAAACGCACCATTGCAAGCCATGATATTCGATTCTGTGTTTAACCCTTTTCGTGGTATTATAGCATATTTTAGAATTTTAAACGGCTCGATCACAAAAGGTGAGAAAATCAAATTTTTCAATACCGGTAAAACATACAACGCAGACGAAATAGGAATTTTGAAAATGGAGCTAAGTCCAAAAAACAAAGTTTCTGCAGGCGACGTTGGATATATCATTTCAGGAATTAAACAAGCAAATGAGGTTAAGGTAGGAGATACCATAACTTCTGCTGCAAATCCTTGTAGTGTGGCGATCAAAGGGTTTGAGGATGTAAAACCAATGGTTTTTGCTGGAATTTATCCTGTGGATACGGATCAATATGAGGAATTGCGTTATTCGATGGAAAAATTGCAGTTGAATGACTCTTCTTTGGTATTTGAACCAGAATCTTCCGCAGCACTTGGATTCGGTTTCCGATGTGGGTTTTTAGGAATGTTGCACATGGAAATTATCCAAGAGCGTTTGGAACGTGAGTTTAACATGACCGTTATTACTACAGTTCCCAATGTATCGTATTATGCGTACATGAAGAAGAATCCTTCGGAAAGAATGATCGTTAATAATCCTTCAGAATTGCCAGACCCAAGTGGAATGGATCGAATTGAAGAGCCTTATATTCGTGCGCAAGTAATCACTAAGTCAGAATACATTGGACAAGTTATGTCGCTATGTATTGAGAAGCGTGGCGAGTTGAAAAACCAAGTTTATTTAACGCAAGACCGTGTAGAAATTAGTTTTGAAATGCCGTTAGCCGAGATTGTATTCGATTTTTATGATCGATTAAAATCGGTTTCTCGTGGATATGCATCTTTCGATTATCATCCGATTGACTACAAGGAATCTGATTTGGTTCGTATGGATTTGTTGTTAAATGCTGAACATGTTGACGCATTATCAGCTCTTGTACATAGGAGTAACGCTTACGACCTTGGAAAGAAAATTTGCATGAAATTGCGAGAATTGATTCCAAGACAACAGTTTGAAATTCCTATTCAAGCGGCAATTGGGGCAAAAATAATTGCGCGTGAAACAATTAAAGCATTAAGAAAGGATGTTACCGCTAAATGTTACGGTGGTGATATTTCGCGTAAACGTAAATTACTAGAAAAGCAAAAAGAAGGTAAAAAGCGTATGCGCCAAATCGGTCGTGTTGAGGTGCCGCAAGAAGCATTTTTAGCAGTATTAAAATTGAATGATTAAACTCAAATTACCATGGATTTAAATTCTTTATTACAGAACGAAACCTTGAAAGGTTTACTGGCAAAGGCTGGCGTATCTCCCGAGCAAGCAAGTTCAGTGTTGAACACGGCATTAACTACAATTAAATCGAAATTCGATAAAGAGCCGTCAAAAATGTCGAGTTTGCTTTCTGAAAATGAAAACACAGAAGATGATCATGCATTGGCGGGTTCGGTAGAAAATGACTTTCTTCAGAATATCTCAAAAAAGCTTGGATTACCGGCAACGGTAACGGATAAGTTAAAGGGAGTTGCGATGCCCGAAATTTTAAAATCTGTAACGGGTGGTTTAAGTAATTCAGGGAAAAATAACGAAGGTGGAATTTCAAGCATGTTGTCTGGAGTAATGGATATGTTTGATGGCGACAACAAAACTAAAAGTGGCGGTGGTTTAATGGGAATGTTGAGCGGATTCGTTTCTAATTTCTTTGCTAAAAAGTAATAGTTAATCAGATATAGTTTTAAAAAAAGCCTCGAAGTGCGGAACATCGAGGCTTTTCAATTTTGGTATATTTTATTTTTTTGAGGATGAAGCAACTCCAAATCGCTCACTAACTAATGCGGGATACTGAGGATTCATTTCCAATAAAGTATTGATCATTATTTGTAGTACAGTATACAATTTCACCCAATTTTTATTACTTGGAATAATGTGCCAAGCAACAGGGCTGCATTTTTCAAATATTTGCTGATAAACGGTCATAAACTCATTCCACTTCAGGCGCGTGTCCCAATCAGCGTCGTTATGTTTCCAATATTTTGAAGGATCCGTTATGCGTTCAAGTAATTTTTCTTCTTGTTTTTCAAAATCAATATGTAGGTAACACTTTACGACTCTTATACCGTTTTTTTCAAGCTCGGTTTCAAATGCATTAATGGCCTCGTATCTTTTTTCTATTATATCGCTGTTAATATAACCATAAACACTGGGCACAAGAATATCCTCATAATGTGATCGGTTAAACACGGTAATCATTCCAGGATGAGCAATTTCTTTTTTTATCCGCCAAAGAAAATCATGTTTGTACTCTGCAGTTGTTGGCTTTTTGAACGCTTTAACTTTTACCCAAGCCGGCGATGACTGATTAAATAAATCTTTTACCAAACCATCCTTTCCCGAGGCATCCATCCCTTGTAAAACGAGAAGAATACTTTGTTTGCCTTCTGTTACAAGTCGTGCGTGCAACTCACCGAACTCTTGAAGAAGTTGTATCGTTTCCGTTTTAATTTGTTCTTTGTTAAAATCTTTCGATCCGCTAGCTTCTATTGATGATAATTTCATGGATTTATATTTTTGAGGTGTTATTTTAAAATTAAATATACGGGTAAATGATCGCTGTAACCACCATAATATTTTGGACCTCCATAGGTGCTACTCGGCTTTTGACTTCCGTCTTTGTAGGTGTAAAGTAATTTGTCTATTCTACCAATGTTTGCGGTATTTTTTTCGATACCAATGTTATTCAAATTTTTGAAAAACCCTGATGAAACGATCATCTGGTCTAAAACGTCCCATTTTCGATCATGAACCATTGTTCCCTCATCGTTTGCTTGTGCTTCCCAAAATAAGTTGACCATCTGATCTTCAGTTTTATAGTCTTTTTGTCCAACAGCTTTTAATATCTCTTTGATGCTTTTGTCGGTTGGAAAATCGTTAAAATCTCCCATAATGAGAATATTAGCCTTTTTATCCGCGGTTAAAATTTTGTCAATTTCGGCACGCACAATTTTTGCAGCTGCAATTCGCTTGGGTTCAGATTCAACTTGACCTTCTCTGCGTGATGGCCAATGATTTACAAATACATGAATTATTTTATTGTTCATCAATTCTGCTTTAATACAGAGAACGTCTCGGGTAACAAAGTCAGCATCGTCAGGCATTGTTACTACTAATTTTCTCTTATCCAATATTTTAACACGTTCAGTATCATATAAAAGTGCGCAATCAATCCCTCTTTTATCTGGTGATTCGAAATGCACATAATTGTATTTTGTATTTCCGAGCTTACCTGTTTTCATTAAATCAGCAACTACGGCAGCATTCTCAACTTCACCGAGGCCAACTATGATAGGATTTTTTTCATCAAAACTAGAAATCGCTTCTGCTAATTTTTCAAGTTTAATTTTATAACGCTCTTCCGTCCACTTGTTTTCACCTTCAGGAGTAAATTCGTCATCCAAAGTATTAGGATCATTTTTCGTATCAAATAAATTTTCTACGTTATAGGAAAGGATAGGATATCCTACGTAATTTTTAAGTTTAAATTTCTTGGGTTTCGGACCACTTGCATCTTCCATTGTATTCAGGTTTTGATTATTTGGACTTGGAGTGTTCATTGAACACGCTAATAGTATAGCTCCTGCACCAAAAAACAGGTTAATTTTTCTTGTTCTCATTGTCTTGATTCTTATTTTATACCGAAAACACCGAGTATTCCACGGACTATTCCACCAATGAGACTTTGCCCGGTTCTACTTGTTGCCACCTTGGCTATTTCTTTTACTAATTGTGTTTTTTGTTTCGCATCAGCCCGAGCAGTTTTTTGTTCTTCAATTCTTTGTCTTGCAGCAATTCTTTCTTCTTCTTTTGCATTTCGAATGATTTCTTTGTCATGCTGTGCTTGCTCTTTTTCTCGCAGATGTTCTTCAGATTTATTGTTATCATTCACTAACTTCTGTTGATGCTCATTGGTGCCTGCGCGCTCAATTTTATTGGTTAATATTTCATAAGCACTTTCACGGTCAAGTTCTTCGTTGTATTTTGGTAGTATTTGAGACGTTGAAAGCAAATTTTTAACTTCCTCAGGGGTCAAAATATCCATTCGAGATACTGGTGGGCGACACATAACATGTGCAAGTGGAGTTGGCATGCCTTTTTCATTCAATGCAGTGACAAAGGCTGTTCCGATTCCAAGTTGCGTAATTAGTTCATCTGTTTTGTAAAATGCTGAGATGGGATAATTTTCTGCTGCTTTTTCAATCGCCTTTCGATCTTTTTCAGTGAAGGCCCGTAAGGCATGTTGTACTTTTAACCCAAGTTGTGCTAAAATATCATCAGGAATATCTATCGGATTCTGAGTGCAAAAGAATATTCCTACACCTTTCGAACGAATTAATTTTATGACAGACTCAACTTGGTCTTGTAATTCTTTGGACGCTTCCTCAAATACGAGATGAGCCTCATCAATAAAGAGACAAAGTTTTGGCTTTTCTAGGTCGCCTACTTCTGGAAAACTTGAATATATTTCGGCAAGCAGACTCAACATGAACGTTGAAAAAAGTTTCGGCTTATTCTGAATATCCATTAAGCGAATAATGGAAATCATACCATGACCTTGGCCGTCGTGACGTAGGAAATCAGAAACGTCGAATGATCGTTCTCCAAAAAACTGTTCAGCACCTTGTTGTTCAAGTTCAATTACTTTTCGCATTATTATATTTACGGTGGCTGGTGAAACTGCCCCATATTCTGCTGCGATAGATTCTTTTCCTTCGTTCATTACATATTGCAATGTTTTACGAAGGTCTTTTAAGTCAATTAATGGGAGTTTCTGGTTATCGCAATACATGAAGATTAGTGAAATAACAGAAGCTTGAGTATCGTTAAGTCCAAGGATTTTTGAAAGTAATACCGGACCAAATTCA
>JAYSRU010000218.1:0-3145 GCA_043720875.1 Crocinitomicaceae bacterium | reverse complement strand
CGGAGGTGATAAATCCTTTTTGTTTTCTATTTCAGAAATCAAAAAGATTGCAACCGAAGATGGATCAGCTGCCCGAAATATGGAAGTAAAAAAAACCGCCCTACTCCGCTGATAAACGCTGGAATAGGACGGTTTAAACTTAAATCATTATTTAATCTATTTGCTCAACCCTACACTTGAAAAGTATTGCGATCAATTCTGACCTGAATTTAGCGTTTTCAATCCGTAAGGCCTGCACCACATAATTTTGTTGGGTTGTTTTGATAAAGTTTAGTTCTTCAAACAATTTCGCCTCTTCTCCGCCGCGATTCTTGTTCAATTTCGCCAATTTTCTATCCAACTCTTTTTCTGAAATCTTTTCAAGTACTTTTTGACCTTGACTTCCCGATTTAACGCCGGATTGTTCGCTCCAAAAAATTCCTTCTTTATTGAATCCTACAAAAGCGATGTTGTAGCTTAACAAGTTATTTAGCGGATAATTTATCACACCATCCACTGGATCTAAGCGTTGAAAGCTATTGAATTGATCCGGAAAAAGATACAAATACAGGCGATCATACTGCTTCGGATTTTTTACCGAAATATCGAAATCGTTGTAAATTATTTCTGCCGTTTTATTCGATAATGGATCCTTAATTGTAGTTGATTTCCTTGCAACTGTTGCATCCATCACATATTTATCTATGTTATAAACTGTTCTCATATTTTGAGTCATCACAAAACTCACAGTCGTCCCACTAACTTGTCGTCTTACTTTTTGATCGTACCCTAACTGGCGTTTAACATCTTTTAAATTAATGTCAAACTCTTCTCTTACATTTTCCACTTCACGCTTTTGCGTATTCTGAACTTCTTCCGTTTTCACTTTTTGCACTTTTTCATCCCAAGCACTTTCCTTTTCACGCGCTTGCTCTTGCAATTTTTTGTTACTCGCTTGCAATTGTTTTACACTCTTTTGATAGAAGCTTTGTAAATTTTGAAAGTGTTTGTTGGTGATGTCAACTTTACCCACCCGTTGTTCGGCAAAATAAGCAAAACCAGGATAGCCCATTTTCACAACTTCTGCATCAATTTGCCACAAGGGTTTGTCCAATTGCGAGGCATATTTTTGTATTATGTTGTGACCACAATAGTCGTGAATGGCTTGCATGCGTTCTTCAAATTCTTTTGTTGCAAGTATCGTATTGTTGAATTTAGACTTCCAAATGGCTAGAACCTCCGAAGGTTTTACATATTTATTTGGGTAAGCTACTTTTGCATAGGCTGAGACAGCTGCGGAAGCATCTTTTTCAATCCATTTTTCGCTGTTTGCTATATCTTCTTTGCTGTAAATCAAATCTGCTGCTGGTTTTGGAGATTTAGCTAACTTCCGAGCTTCATCCATGGTAATATTATTACCCACTGGTACAGATTGATGCCCATATAAATATTTAGATTCAGCAACAGTTAATGTTCGTACTGGTGTCCAAAATTTAACTTCTTTTTCAATTGCTATTGGCGCATTTGTAACAGATTGTTCAATTTCAATTTGTCCCATTTCATCAAAACTCAAGTACAAACTGTCTCTTGCTGCTTTATCTTGACTCCATTTTTTATTATTTAATGCAGTTTCATAGCCACTTGGGTAAAAATCAAGGTCTTTCATGTTTACCATGGTGGGAATTTTCTCTAAGGGTTGAGGATCTTTCCAGTCGATATTGCCTTTTGCATCAGGTTTTCCGGTAAACAATTGCATTCCTTTTTTCTGCTCAGCCACCGGAACTTGCACGTAAACCCCTATTTTTGGGTTCATTTCCAAGAGTTTTCCATTTTCATCAAAGGCTTTCAAGCCAAACATACCTTGAGTTTCCAATAAACGGTCGCCTGCCATTGTACTCAAAGCGCCTTTCACAATTGTGGCATCGTCCATTGCTTCTTGAAATTGCACTACAACTGCTTTTGTATACGGAACGCCATTTTGTAAGAATGCTCCCGACGGTACAGATAATAATACCCCATTTTTAGATAGAACTACCGTATCCTCACCTGTAAGTTGAAAATATTCGGTTGGCACAAATTCCATTGCTTTTTGCTTATCGTACTTCAAAGCTAACTCTTTATTGATCGAAGAGGCTGTATCTTTAGCATCTCTAACTTTATTGACAATTGCAATGACACCAAATGTAAGTGCTGTAACGATTGCCGCTCCCAAAGCCAAAGACTTCACGTTTTTCATAAAATGAAAGGATTTTGCCGTAGTCACAATTTCATTGCGTTGGGCTGCTCTTTTTGCTGTTGCTCGGATATTCATCATTCTATCCAATTCTAGTTTTAAATTGGGGTCGTTTGCAATTCTATCTGCAACAATTTGGGTGTCTTCTGGGCTTAATTCATTATTCAAATATTGATCAAGCAAGCGAATTAGTTCTGGGTTCATAATTTCTTTAGATTAGTTTTCAAATTTGCCATTTGTCTCCATTTCAATTACAAGTGCCCTCGCCTTTTCAAGGCAACGGTATTTTACGGTTTTTGCTACTTTGTCGTTTCTTAGGTCAAGTTTTTTGGCAATTTTCGCCATGCTTTCTCCTAATCCATAAAACATTTGTAGCATCTTTTGACATTGCGCTCCTAAATTTGCCAGCGCATTTTCCATTCCTTTAAACTGGAGTTCTTTTTGCAACCAGTCACTTTCAGCTTGGCAAATTTCAAGCTCAATATCCGTAATTTTTATCTTTTGTTTTCGTTGTTCGTTTTTCCATAAGAACATGCATATTTTACGCACATAGTGAAAGGGTTCAACGCTTAACTCGAATGACGGTTCCTCTTGTTTTCGAACATAAATCAGAAGCGCTTCTTGAAAAATATCTTCGGCAACAGGTCCTGCACATCCAAGTGTTTTTAAAAATCTTTTTTGATCGGGCCACTTTTTATAGAGCACTTTCAATTCTTTGTTTAGAGACATATTGTTTGGCATTTAATAGTAGGTGTCAGTTTATTAAAAAGGTAAACACCAATAATTAAAAATAGATACACATCTGGGTCTATTCATAAAAGTGAATTGTTGATGTTTACAATTTTGCAGCCCAAACGGAGGTGATAAATCCTTTTTGTTTTCTATTTCAGAAATCAAAAAGATTGCAACCGAAGATGGATCAGCTGCCCGAAA
>JAYSRU010000217.1:0-3171 GCA_043720875.1 Crocinitomicaceae bacterium | reverse complement strand
TTTCTAATGTTAATCAACTGGAAGGAAAGATTGGCACACTTTCAAATACGATTGCATCTTATTACTTTTGATACGGGTGGGAGAAAGTTAAGTATACTGTAATAACATAAAGCACGAACGCACAACAGTGTGTTTACAAAATTGTGGCTGGACGTTTAAGCATTCAACTTTGAATCACTATTTTGCTTTTGTGGTTAGTTGAAGCAGACGTTTTTCAAATACCACAACTTCATAAACACTTTATCGTTGTGCGACATGGCAACACACACCCCTTCAAATTATTTGCGTAGGTTATTGTCAAAATCAACTAACATGCACCACCAGAAAATCGGGTCTGTAACTCTACCAGAACGCATACAGGGAATTGACATCATTCGTGGCGTTGCACTATTTGGCATTCTTATTATCAATTTTACCGTGGACTATCAGCCGCTAGACTCATGGAGTGAAAAACCAGTATTAGACCAAGTTATTTACTGGCCCATCACATTTTTCATTGATGAAAAGTTCAGGGCTATATATAGTTTTTTGTTTGGATTGGGTTTTTCTATTCAAATGTTAAGAGCTGAGGCGAGTAATACGCCATTTATTTCTGTGTACATGCGCCGCCTCATCGTTCTTTATCTCTTTGGTGTAGCCAATCAAATTCTTTCAGGTGGCGACATCTTACACAATTATGCAATGGTAGGGTTAATCCTGTTGCTGCTATATAAAATTCCAGGTAAGCTTTTACCGTTACTTGCTTTTGTTTGTTTTTTTGTTGCTACGTCAAGAAACTATTTTGTAAAACAAGAGGGCATGCAATCAACTACGCAAAGAAATGTAATTACAGTTGACACAACCATTCTCGATAGTTATGTAGGTGTATATGAAATAACACCGGGACGAAGAGTTATCATTACAAGGGAAGGAAATAAATTATTTGGAGAAGGAAGAGGCGGCAAACCACAGTTGATAGCAACATCGGAAAAAGAATTTGTTGCTGAAAAGACTGGTGCTCATTTCTCTTTTAAGGATTCATTCATCAAACCAATGAGTATTGCCATGCATTTACCTAGCGGCACAAATGTAATAGCCCGCAAAATTGATATGGAAATCTCCTTGGCAGTTGAAGAGATGAATGCCTCCCGCAAAAGGAAGTCAACCCTAAGCTACAGGCAATTCGTAAACAAGAATGCTGATAACTTTTGGTCAGGACTTAAAAACTGGTCTTGGAAAGATTTTCTCTGGTATGGAACCCTAACAGAGACACTACCTCTTTTTCTGTTAGGATTATATTTTGGACGCAGAAAGTTGTTTAATAACGTAGCATCTAATAGCCGGTTTCTAAAACTTGTAACAAAATATGGATTAATTATCGGCTTGTTAATGGTTGGAATTGCCACGTCTTTTTCTGCATGGAATTATTTTAATAATGTTAAAGGCAATTCATATTCTTTGCTTACAGATGCGCTTATTGACATCTGCTGGAACCTGGGCGCTATAATCACAGCCATAGCATACACATCAGGCATTGCATTAATAGTTGAAAAAAGTACGTGGAAAAATCGTTTATCATTTTTTGTGGCGGTCGGACGAATGGGTTTAACCAATTATCTGCTCCAATCAGCCGCTGTCGTACTGATATTGAGCTATGGACTTAGACTCTATGGGCTTGGTATTTTTGGAAGGTTTATGCTTGCATTACCCATTTTTGCAATTATTCTTTTTATCAGCCGTTGGTGGTTTAGACATTTTAAAATGGGTCCCTTTGAATGGCTTTGGCGTTCTCTTACTTACTGGAAGATTCAACCCATGCAGTTGAAGCCGACAAATAAATCAAAAGAAAAAGAGAATGCCAATATTTAATGTAAGAATGTAATGTTTATAATTTATAGCATAAGATTTTTGTTGACAAAGAGCCACGACCGCACAACAAGCGGCTTGCCAAAATGTGGGCAGACGTAACCCGTGTTTCATCTTTTGTAATTCTATTAAGCGGCATACCCGGCATGACGTTAATAATTGAACGACAGAATATGTCATTAACATTTTATCTTTACTCATCATCGGTTAGCCGGGGGCGACGTAATTCTATTACCCACACTCAGGCAAGCCGTACCGTTGGCGGTAATTGTACAGCGACAGTTCTGATAATCAAACCAACAGACAAAAATTATCTTTGACGAACAATAAATAATATGAGCAAAATTATCTTTGACAGCGGAATATCCCTTGACGGATTTTTCGCAGGCGACAACAGAAGTCCAAGCAACCCAATGGGGGGGGTATCAGGAAAAATTCACATGTGGATGCTTAATCAAAAAGCATTTTGGGAATACTTAGGAATGGAAGGTGGTAATGAAGATGGACCTGATGGTAAATTTATTAGAGAGACAATTGCAAGAACAGGTTCTTTCATTATGGGAAAACGAATGTTTGAAGAAGGCGAAGTCAGTTGGCCAGAAGATTTATACAAAGCAGATGTTTATGTGCTGACACACGAAAAACGGGAACCTTGGGTTCAAAAAGGGACAACAACTTTTTATTTCATCAATGACGGAATACAAAGTGCACTGGAAAAAGCAAGACAATCTGCCAAAGGAAAGGACATAAGAATACAAGGTGGTGCGAATACTATTCAACAATTTCTCAATGCAGGATTTGTTGACGAATTTTTCATTCACATTGCACCTGTTTTTTTAGGAAGTGGTATCCGACTGTTTGAGGGTATTGACAAAGATATTTATGATATTGAAATTGTAGAAGTAATACCCTCAAACTTGACAACACATTTAAGATACAAACTGACGAAGAAATGAAAACAACTGCCGCTAACAGCGGGTTTAAGAAATTGGCGGTTCAGTGGTTAAATGAACATTTGCTCTTCTTAACAAGTGTGGTGCTGGCAGACAGTTTGGTGCTCCCAAATCGCCAGCTTCTTAAACCCGCAAACCGTTAGCGTAATTGTATTGCGACACTTCACGAACGCAATGTGTGAATAATGTAATTCCTTAGCCAATTTGTGTAACACTTCTTAAGATTTTAGGCTTAACCTTTACGGAGCGGTAATTGCACAAAACTCAAAACATGTTTGTATTTACACAGTAACAAATAATAACTAAATATGAAGTTCAAAAAAGTTTTATTAGCAGCCTTTGCAGGAAGTATTACTATGTTTATTTGGGGAAC
>JAYSRU010000216.1:0-3177 GCA_043720875.1 Crocinitomicaceae bacterium | reverse complement strand
ATAGGTCGACAAACACACAACAATGAAACATATACTTTTAAAAAGAATTATTGATTACAAAAAACGTAATGATATAAATCCGCCAACGGATTATGTTTATAATTCTATTTTGGGTGTATGGATTAACCCTAGTAGTAAGCTACCTTTAATTTTTGCCGACGAATTTAAGTCACAAGGCACAAAAAAATTTGACCCAGAAACAGGTGAGGATTGCAAAGGACAATAAAAATGAATGGTATGAAACACATTTTATTACAAAAAGCTCTGAAATACAAAAAGAGGAAAGTAATTGAAACTCCAAAGGGTTTTTCTTTTGACAGTCTAATTGGTGCTTGGATAAACAATATAGACAAGACTTTTTTGATTGAAGCCAAAGGTTTCCAAGGTTTAGGAACTAAAAAAAATGATATTGAAACAGGCGAAGACCAAAAAGGGCAATAAATATGAATTATCCTGAAGTTTTGTTAGTCTCTGCATAATCTCATTAATGTGTACCACTCATTATCATCAAAGTGTACCACCCATTTAAGGCTATGATTCAAGTTTCAAAAATAGGTTATTTTTCTATACGAAGTAGGGGGTTTGTGGAAGGAGCCCGTAGGGCGACTGGAACGAACCCCCTACTTCGTAACTCCTTTTTGCCTCCGTATAGATTCTCCTTTGAGGTCTATGCGATGGGCATTATGGATTATTCTATCTAAAATGGCATCTGCTATCGTACTTTCGCCAATCAACTCATGCCAACTTTGTACAGGTATTTGTGACACTATTATAACGGAGCTTTTGCCGTATTTGAAGTCTACAAGGTCCATTATTGTTTTCCTTGTTTTGTCGTTTATTTTGGTTAGTCCAAAGTCATCTATAATTAATACTGATGATTGTTGGATCTTTTTGATCCACCTGCTGTAATTACCTTGCAAGTGCATTAATTCTATGGTATCACTCAATTCACTCATGGGATAGTAGCTTACCTTGTTAAGCATTTCGCAGGCTTTTGTTCCTATACATTGTGCCAGGTATGACTTACCCGTTCCTGTAAGACCTGTAATAATTATGTTTTCGGCCTGTTTGATAAATGTAAGTGACAATAGTCTCATCATTACTCCTTTATCCAGATGCCTGTTTATGCTAAAGTCTATATTGAGCGGGTGGGCTTGCTGTCTGAAGTTGGCACTTCGTTTAAGGTTCTGGATTTTCCTGCTTTGTCGGTGCTCCCATTCTGTGTCTATTAGTTTGCCTAGGTATTCATCAATTGTGTAATCCTTTAACAATCCTGTTGTAATGTCTTCATGATAGGCCATTGACATGCCCCTCATGTGCATTAAATTCATCTTTTCAATTGTTTGTTGTTCCATATTTTTATTGTTTTAATTTACATGTAATATTCTGATCCTCGGATGTTTTCATGGCTCGGTATACCTATCAAAATTTCATTATCCATCGTTTGGTGATTTTTGTCTTTTCCGTTTTCAATTATTTGTTTAATCGTATTGTAAGAGCACTTACTATATTTCATTGCAAGCTCACAAGCCGTTTCTACTCTAATAACCTCATATTGTCGACACAGCGCCAATATTCCCAAGGCTTGCCTGTATGCCTGCTCCGGATATGGCTTCTGGTCTATAAGTAGATCTATATACCGCTGTACATTTTCTCCCTTTTCCGCAGCTAACTTGCTGAAGTATTCAGGTGTCCATTCTGTAAATGCTTTATTTTGACTTGACAAGTGTTCCTTATTCGTCACATAGGAGCCCTTAGCCTGACTGATTATGTGGTTGGCTATTCTGTTTCCATCATAATACACTTCCATTACTCGGCAGTCATAACGCAACTCTACCTGCTTGCCTATATATCTGTAGGGTACACTATAGTAGTTCTTATATTCACTGCAATACACATAACCCATCTTCTGTACTTTTGCTCTGCGATATTCTTTTAGTTCATATCGGTATTGAGGCAATGGTTGTAAATAGGCATGCTCAACCAAATATTGTTCGTTGCGACTTTTATCTTTAGTCGTTAAAGGTTTATTATTCAATTCTTTAAGGCATGGCCTTATAGTCGCATTGAGTTCTGATAGTGAAAAATGCCGGTGCTTGTTTACCTGATAAAATATTTGTTGATAAACAATCTTTACCGCCCCCTCAACCATGGCTTTATCTTTTGCATGATATGGTCTTGTAGGATCTATTGTGGATTTATAATGCAAAGCCATACCTTGCAATGTTTTGTTAATTACACTTTGGTATTTGCCGGCTTTTATTACAGCACTCTTTAAATTATCTGATATGATTCCCTTAGGCACACCATCAATGTATTCCAAGGCATTGATGATGCCTCCCACAAAGTTCTTTTGCTTTTGATCTGCCATCGCCTCAGCATATATATATTGGCTGGCTGGTAGTATGCAAACCAATACTTCTACTTCGATTTCTTCTCCTGTATCCTTTTTTGTATAGCTTAATTTCTTTCCAGTATAGTCCACGAACATTTGTTCCCCATATGTATGGTCAAGTTTTAAGCTACCCTGAGGTGGATTCCATTGTTCCTTTACTAATCTGTAAAAATGCGGACGTGAAAAGTACCCGCCAACTTCAACATAGTCATCGAATAGGTTCTGGATAGTAAATCCAGGCTTCTTCCTATTTGGGTAGTGGTCAGATAAAAATGAAGATAAATGCTTTGATTTCTCCGTTTCCAATTGCTTATCTATCTGAATATTAAGTACTTGTTGTATACTTCTTTCAGAATCTGTCAACTCAGCAATTGTAGCCCCAGACGTTTTAAATAGCTCTAGGTAGTTACTAACTGTTTTGCGATGAAGACTAAGCTCTTTGGATATTCTCCTAATGGAATATCCTGATTCCCAAAGTCTTATGATCTGTTGTATTTGCATCTCAATGATTCTTGTGTTTGACATTCCTTACAGTTTATTTCTGTAAAGAAATCCAGAATCATTCGCCTTTTAAAGGTGGTACACTTTCATGAGATTTTGTGGTACACTTTGCATGAGATTTCATGGTACACTTTGTGTGAGATTATGCAATATTTTAGGCGGAATAGCCTTAGGATTATTGATGGTGGTTGTTGAGTATCGATTTTTACAAAAGATGTTGGAGATGGGTGTTCTGGAAAAGAGGGGAATTGTGGAGTGATTAAGTTGACTAATTGAAAGGG
>JAYSRU010000215.1:0-9084 GCA_043720875.1 Crocinitomicaceae bacterium | reverse complement strand
TGATATGAACATGGTTTATCGTGGTTACGACAATAAAGTTGTTGGTGTAGCTTCTGGTTATGAATCTACTTCATTGAGCGGAAACGGAATCGCTTTATCTAAATCAGGTGCTTTCTACATTGGTAAGCCAGGTCCAGGTAAAACATGTACAATTAGTATTTCAGGTAAGTCAGGTGATAAATCTGCTAACTTAGGTACATTTACTTTTAGAGTATCAGGTTTACCTCCAGCAACTGTATCTTTTGCAGGTATTGGAAATGGTGATTCTGCTCCTTTAAGCACAATTAAGGCTGGAACACGTTTGTTTGCAGGTTATCCACCAGAAATTCCATTGAATGTTAAATTCAATGTAACGGCTTGGACAATGACTGTACAAGGTGCACCAAGACCAATTTCAGGAAGTGGTAACACATTGTCGGGAGAGGCAATTGCATTATTGAAGCAAGCGCGTCCAAATAGTACTGTAAGTTTCATGACTACTGTAACAGGTGGTGGAATGTCACGTAAAGGTGCTTGTGTAGTTGGCGTTAAATAATAAATAAAAAAAGGAAATCATGAAAAGTTCAATCCTAATAGGTTTAAGTTTACTAGCAGTTGGTTCAACCGGAGCACAGATAAATGGTGGTCCAGTGAATACGCCTGCACCAAACGTGACTGATGGAGTTTATATGAAAACTCAGATTCCTACAAAACGTATGATTCCTTACGAGCACGTAAGAGAAGCGGATGTTATGTGGAGTAAGCGTGTTTGGAGAACGATAGATCTTCGTGAGAAAATTAATCATCCATTATATTTCCCGTTCGATTCATATGATCCATCTAATAATTGGATTAAGAATTCGAGTCGTTGGAGTCTTTGGACAGTGATTAAGCAACATGTATTGTTGGGTGATATAGTAATATATTCTCCGTTCAATCCAGCGATGTTCTCTATGATTGATGGTGATGAGTTCAAATATCCTGTTTACGAAAAGGATGGAAAGAACTTTTACAACGATTCAATCTTTAAGGATCAAGTGTTTTTTTACATGGGAGGACTTGGGCCAGATAGTGATACTCCTTTAAAAGATATTTATAACGAAGATTCTACATCAGGATTTGATGCAGCTGGAAATGCAATTTATGTATATCCACCGCGTGATACTGTATGGACTGTATCTAAAGATATCATTCAATATCGATTGAAAGAAGAGTGGTTCTTTGATAAAGAAAGATCAGTGTTAGATCAGCGTATTCTTGGTATTGCACCAGTTGTTGAAAACAAAGATGATCAGAATCAAGTAATTGGTACGAAAGAGTTGTTCTGGATTTATTTCCCAGAATGTAGATTTGTATTCAATAACTATTTCTATTTTAATACTCAAAATGATGCGTCTCAAATGAGTTTTGATGACATGTTCTGGAAACGTCAGTTCTCTAGTACAATCTACAAAGAAAACAATGTATACGATCGTAAGATTGAAACGTACAAAGTTGGTGTAGATGCATTGATGGAAAGTAATCGTATTACAGAAGAAATTAGAAATTTTGAACATGATGTTTGGAGTTTCTAATCGAAACTAAATCTTATAAACGCCTTGCAGTAATGTAAGGCGTTTTTTTGTTCAAATTTTATTTCCTTAATTAGAAGAGTTGTGAATTTTGTAACGCTCTTACCTGATTAATTGTAATTTCTTAGGTAATTCAAAGAAACATATTAAGCTATTGTCAAAGGATATGCTTAATTTTGTGCATGATTCAATTAGAACAAGTTGGAGTATTCTTGCCACAGGGGTTTTTATATAAAGATGTAACAGTACAAATTAACGATGGTGACCGAATAGGTTTAGTTGGAAAGAATGGAGCCGGTAAATCCACCATGATGAAAATTCTTTCTGGAGAATTATTGCCTTCAGAAGGAAAGATTCATAAGCCAAAAGATACTGTATTGGGATACTTATCTCAAGACATTAAAATCGATGAGAATCAAACAGTTTTTAATTTTTTAGATAAATCTAATGCTGTGCTAACCTACGCACGCAATAGAATTGATGAAATAACGCACCAACTTACCGTTCGTACAGATTACGAAAGCGACGGTTATATGGGGATGATTGATGAATTGACAGTTCTTAATGATCAATTGGTGTTTCATGAAGAGCATCTTTGGGAAGAGAAAATCAGTAATACGTTAAAAGGTCTGGGTTTTATTGAATCGGATTTTGGCAAAATGTTGCACCAGTTTTCAGGAGGCTGGAAAATGCGTGCTGAATTGGCGAGAATTCTTGTAAACAAACCAGATGTAATCTTATTAGATGAACCAACCAATCACTTGGATATTGTTTCAATTGCTTGGTTGGAAAATTATTTGATTAAGTATTCTGGGATAGTAATTGTAATTTCTCACGACAGATTGTTCCTGGATAATGTAACAAAACGAACGTTGGAGATCTCAAACGGAAATGTGTTAGACTTTCCTTACGCTTATTCGCGTTACAAAGAAGTGCGCGCTGAAGAATTAGAAAGACAAGGTGATGCCAAAAAGCAACAGGATAAAGAGATTAAAAATTCACAGGAATTAATTGACAAGTTTCGCGCAAAAAAGAATAAAGCTGCTTTTGCGCAATCGTTGATCAAGAAGTTGGATAAAATGGAACGAATCGAAGTAGAAAACGATGCTGTTTCAGGGATGAAAATCAAATTTCCATTGAGCGTACAGCCAGGTAAGGTGGTGCTTAATCTTGAAGGTGTTTCTAAATCGTACCCAGATAAAGATTTATTTAAAGATGTATCCATTGGTGTTGGTAGAGGTGAGAAAATCGCACTATTAGGTCCAAATGGTGTAGGTAAATCTACTTTGCTTAAACGAATTATGAAAACGCTTGAGGGTCCAGGAACGGTAGAGTATGGACATAATGTACACATTACTTATTTTGCGCAAGATCAGGCAGAACAATTAGATGTGAATCTTTCGGTATACGAAACAGTAGATAAAGTGGCTGTAGGTGAAGTACGTAAAGAATTGCGTTCAATATTAGGGGCGTTCTTATTTTCTGGTGAAACAATCGATAAAAAGGTGGCTGTATTGTCAGGAGGTGAACGCGCACGTTTAGCATTGTGTCAGTTACTTTTAAGTCCTAGTAACTTATTGATATTAGATGAGCCAACCAATCACTTGGATATGCAAAGTAAAGATGTATTGAAACAAGCGTTGATTGCATACGAAGGCACATTTTTAGTTGTATCGCATGATAGAGAATTTCTCGACGGATTGACAAATCGTATTTGGGACATTGAAAATCAAGCGTTAAAGATTCATCATTTTCTAGTTTCAGAGTACTTAGAGCGAAAAGTGAAATTGATCGAAGAGGCTAGCTCAGGTCAGAAGAAATCTACTTTAGCTGTAAAAAACGAAGTAGTCAAAGAGAAAATCATTGTAACAGATACCCCACATACCAAGCAAGAAAAAACGAGAATATCCAATGCTATAAAAAAATCTGAAGATAAAATTGCTAGCCTTGAGGCCGATATTTTTACGCAAGATACAATCATGTTAGAATTGGATTACACCAATGCTTCAGAGGTGGAGAAAGCGAATAATAGTTATGAGAGTTTAAAAATGAAGTTAGACACTGAAATGTCTAATTGGGAAATCCTTGTAGAACAATTGGAATCATTAACGGTGGTTAACGCGTAATTTCTTATCGAATGAAAGCAGAGGGAGTTATTACTAAAATGAGTGTTCACCTGAATCATGAGGATGGCGCCCAGGTGGAATATACATTGTTTCGTACGAATACCTTGCCTATGCATTCTTTTGTGGGTAAGCAAATTAGGATCACACACAGCGGAAGATATGCTTGTACAGATTGCCAAAAGGAGGTAAAAAAATTGTTCGGACAAGGCTTTTGTTTCCCATGTTTTCAAAACTCTCCACAAAACTCTCCCTGTATTATACGCCCCGAATTATGCCAAGCACACTTAGGTATTGGTCGCGATATGGACTGGGAAATCAAGTACCACTTGCAGGATCATATCGTTTACCTAACTGCAGGTGATCAAATTAAGGTCGGGATAACGCAACAAAATAACATTCCTAGTCGCTGGATCGATCAAGGTGCAATACGGGCAATAATTGTTGCTCGGACAAAGAATAGGTATTTAGCAGGGGTTTTAGAAGTGGCGTTAAAAGATTTTTTTTCAGATAAAACAAACTGGCAAAAGATGCTTAAAAATGACGTTGACCTCAATATTGATTTGGTTGAAGCAAAATGGGAAGTAGCAGAAAGTTTACCGCAAGACATGGTTGATCAATTTGTGGAAGACGATTCAATCATGGAAATTAATTACCCTGTGCTTCAATACCCTGAAAAAATTAAAAGCTTGAAATTAGAAACAACTCCTATGATTATAGGTAAATTGGTGGGAATCAAAGGTCAGTACTTGATTTTCGAAAACGATTCAGTTATCAATATCAGAAGTCACGCAGGGTATCATGTTTTGGTAGAATGTTTGGGGTAATACGCGTTTATGTTCATTGCTAAAAGCATTTACTTATATTTGTTTAAAATATTGTTATGTTAGTGTTGCTTGGTATTGCTTGTCTTTTATTTGGTATTGGAAGTTTTCTTCCAAAGGTTAAATGGCGTCCAGAAATTTTCGGAGTGTTAAACATATTTCTACTTTCAGTGGCGGTTTTTGGCGTAATGAGTGTGCAAGCGCAGTTGTCCAATAACACGATTTACTTTCATTTTGCACTAATAATAGCCGCGTTTTTAGTGGTTCCTTTGTCAAAAACAAAGCCTATTCTACTCAAGTCGATAAGCGGATTGTTAGCATTTTCTCCCTATTTACTATTTAATCAATCGTTTGATTTCTTAGGATTTAAAGTATTGTTTAATACAAACGGAGTTGTATTTCTGCCAGCATTAATATGGATCATGATTACGGTTGCAGATTTTTTATTGCCACGCATCATTACGCGGTTTTTCTGTAACAAAGAGAACGAAATTGAATCAATGGTATTTGCTTCGATTATTGCCATAGGTAGTTTTATTGGATTTTTCTTTGGGCAATCGTTTGGCGTATTTTTGGTTGGAATTGGAGCCTTGCTTGCCGTTCAAGGTGGAAAAACGCGCGACTTCTCGTTTGCCTATACGTTACTTGGGGCATTGATGATTTTGGCTTCCCTGTCTTCTATTCTTACACTAATAGAAAACCCAGATTTTGCGATTTATTTCTCTGGGCAAATGATGATGGCGTTTTTTGGAGCCATTGTACTGCTGTTAACCTATCATCATGTAGAAAAAATCACCGTGCTTTCGGGATTAGTTTTCATTAAAGTAGTAGGCTTTTTCGTTGTATTGATAACATTTGGTGGGTTATTGAAAGAAGATGTTGGCGGTCCACTTTACTTGGTTTTTCTGCTTATTTTTTCATTACCGATTGTTATCGTTTGGCAAATCAACAAAGAAAGGCAATACTTGCCACTGCTTTTAATCTTATTCGGTTCGACAGTACTTATTTTACCGTTTTTTAAAACAATTCCAGAAGTTGAAACGACAGTAGATTCTAATGTTCAAAATGATCAGGTGGTGAAAAAAGCGCCGGTGCGTATTGCTTACGAAGCACTGCCGACTATCGATTTTGTAAGGGATATAAATACTGAAATCAAGATAAATAGTGACTCTTCCTTAATCGAGTTTGAATTAGGAGTTATTCCATCAATTACTAAAGGTTCGTTTAAGCTGTGGGAGGGTTCAATAACGAAAACTAGTGTAAACACCTTGAAACTTTCTGTGCAATTACCACTAGTAGGAATGTCAACCAAAAGTAAGGAAAGAGATGCATCGTTAATGGCAGCTGGATATTTTAACAAGGCAAAGACACCAATAATTTCATACAATGCAACACTAGTAAGTGATCTAAATGGAAATTATACTGGAATAGGGAAGTTAAAAATGGGAACTGGGTCAGCTAAAGTTGATGTTAAATTAAAAGCCACAAAACGAACCGATTTGTTTACGATTTTGCGCGGCGAATTGTCTGTGGATAGAACGAAATTTGGAATGTTATCTGATCCAAAAATTGGTGACGTTGTTCGTGTGTATGTTACAGCATACCTACCGAATAAATGAGGTTACATGTTGTCATAGGATGCTTGGTCTTTTCCAACATTATTTTTGGTCAAGGTTTCTTCGTTCCCAAAGATAGTGTCTCAAAAAAACGTATGGTTTGGGTAGCCTCCACTGAGCTCGGATTGGCTGGAGGGTCGAGTATGGGTACTTGGAATCTTTGGTATAAAACACAAGAACTCACTAAACTTCACAGCTTTAATGATTCGAAAGAATGGGGCGGAATGGACAAATTGGGACACGCTTACACTGCCAATAAAATCACTGGGTTATCAACAAAACTTGCTAAGTGGTCTGGTGTAAATCAATGGAAATCGAGGTTGTATGGTTTTGGTGTAGCAACAGCATTTCAAACCTCACTCGAACTAATGGATGGATTTTCGGTTGGTTGGGGATTTTCATGGACTGACATTCTTGCCAATACATCGGGTTCAGCAATTTATGTCGCTCAAGATTGGGCGTGGAACGAACAACGATTTTTACTCAAATTTAGTTACGCACCAACAAAGTACGCTGCCTTTCGACCAAATACATTGGGAAGTACTTTTGGGGAACGATTATTTAAAGATTACAACGGACAAACCCATTGGTTATCTGGTAATATGTCGTCGTTTATGTCAAAAAGCACCAAATTTCCAAAATGGATTAATGTTGCAATTGGTTACAGTATGGATCAAAAGTTGTTTGGAAATGGAATCTCCTCAACTTTCATTAAAGATGGACAGACTTATAATTTTACAGCACAACAACAATGGTTTTTGTCGTTGGATATTGATTTTACGCGCGTTCAAACTTCCAGAAAATGGCTGAAAACAGTATTTAATGCTCTTAATTTGGTTAAAGTACCTTTCCCTGCCTTGATGTTTAAAGGTGGTAAATTAGGCTTTTCACCAACTTCTTATTAAGTGAAAGATATATGTTTGTGAACCATAATGACACATTAAGGTTTGAAAACTATTGCTGTCTAAATTGCTAAAAAATTCATTGCGCTTAGCGAAAAAATCTGTAAATTCGTTGCGTATTTTCTTTATCAATAAAGAAGATATGTTAAACTAAACAATGGAAATTTTAATTATTTTTGGCTTAATTATTTTAAGTGGTATTTTTTCAATGGCAGAAATAGCTATGGTTTCGGCAAGAAAAAGCAAACTTGAGGCAGCGGCTAAAAGAGGTGATTCTAATGCTATCGCGGCTTTAAAAACAGTGACATCACCGAATCGTTTTTTGTCTACTGTTCAAATCGGAATTACACTAATTGGCTTACTAACAGGTATTTATTCTGGCGAAGGAATGACGCACAGCATGAAATACCATCTTCATGGTTTGGGTTTATCTGAAAGATGGGAACACAACTTGTCGGTAGTAATTGTGTTGGTTGCCATAACATTTGTTTCGTTGGTTTTGGGAGAATTAGTGCCAAAACGAATCGGTTTAACAAATCCTGAAGGAATAGCAAAAGTAATGGCAAAACCGATGAGTTTTCTTACTACAATTACTTCTCCCTTTGTTTGGTTGCTCACGTTTACAACCGATGCCCTAATTAAATTGTTTAGAATCAAGCAAAGCACGGATAGTAAATATACGGAAGAGGAAATAAAAGCGATTATTCAAGAAGGAACCGATGGTGGTGAAATTCAAGAAATTGAACAAGATATCATGGAACGAGTTTTTAGTTTAGGCGACCGTTTTGTATCTAGTTTAATGACACATAGAAATGACATTGTATTTATCGCCGTGGATGCTAAAAACGACGAAATTAGATCCATTGTTAATCAAGAAATGCACTCGCTTTATCCGGTATACGAAAATAATGATAAGGATAAAGTAATGGGAATGATTCCATTAAAAGACCTTTTTGCACATTTGAATGACCCTGATTTTGAATTAAGAAAGTTCATTAAAAAACCTCAATTTATTTCAGAAAATAGCTCAGTTTATGAAATATTGAAGATGTTCAAAACTTCGAGAACCCATTATGGTTTTATCGTGGATGAGTTTGGGCAAATGCAAGGTTTAGTGACCATGAACGACTTGTTGGAAGCCTTAGTTGGTGATGTGTCAGAATTCTACGACGATGAATTTGATTTCAAAGAAATGGAAGATGGCGCTTGGTTAATTGATGGGCAATATCCCATGCATGATTTCTTGCACCGTTTCGATTTAGATGATTTAGATTATGATTTTCAGTTTAATACGATCGGTGGATTGGTATTGCATGAATTGAAATCCATTCCTGTTACGTTGCAAAAAATAGAATGGCTTAACTTCGAAATCACAATACTAGACATGGATGGCGCTAGAATTGATAAGGTTTCTGTAAAGCGAATTGAAGATTAAAAACTGTAACAAAATTCTCTAGTTGAGGATTATGAATCGGATTGGATTAATCAATTCTCATTCGAATGTATTTAATTACGCTCCCCTTCTTGGTAAACAATTGCTCGTAATGCGTTTTGATTTTCAGTATTTCTTGTTCGCTGAAACTAGCGTTTGGAACATATTCGTTGTAAACATCAGCCGTACAAACTTCCGCTTTATAGCCATATTCTTCAATTTGTTCTAAGGTAGATTCATAAAGCAAAGTAGAATCAGTTTTCATGTGAACAATGCCTCCGGGTTTAAGGATTTTTAAATAACGATTGATAAATGGGCGCGAACTTAAACGTTTATTCGGCTTTTTAGGTTGAGGATCAGAAAAAGTTAACCAAATTTCATCTACTTCGTTGGGTGCAAAGAAATGTTCGAGGAAATCTACTTTTTGACGTAAAAAGCCAACATTTTTTAAATCCATTTCTTGAGCATCTAATGAACCTTTCCAGATGCGCGCCCCTTTAATGTCCATTCCAATATAATTGTTTTCAGGTGCTTGTTGCGCTAAGCCAACCGTGTACTCACCTTTGCCACATCCCAATTCTAATACAATAAGGGCATTTCGTTTGAAATAAACCTCATTCCATTTGCCCTTTAGCGG
>JAYSRU010000214.1:0-9130 GCA_043720875.1 Crocinitomicaceae bacterium | reverse complement strand
AAAAAGCAAATACAGTGAGGAAGTAAATTTTTGTCATAAATTGATTTTATAAATTTCAAAAAACGACACAGAAACAATTTCTGTGCCGTTTATAACTGTTGTCCAATAACTCAAAAAGTAAAAAACGTTACTTTTTTTTCAAACTATTTTAGGTATTTTTTATTTCTACAGCAAGTGAAATTGGATTTTCTACCAATTCATCCGTCAATGCAATTGCCAACACTTCTTTCATTGTTTTTACGTAATGAAACTTTAAGCCCGTCAGGTAATGAGCAGGAATTTCTTCAATATCTCTTTGATTGCTTTGGCATAAAATGATTTCCTTGATACTGGCACGTTTTGCAGCCAAAATCTTTTCTTTGATTCCTCCAACTGGTAAAACTTCACCTCTCAATGTAATTTCACCCGTCATCGCCAAATTCTTTTTCACTTTACGTTGACTAAATAACGATGCCAATGAAGTCAACATGGTAACTCCTGCACTCGGTCCATCTTTTGGTGTAGCACCTTCAGGAACGTGCACATGAATGTTGTGTTCATCAAATACCCTTTGCTCCAAACCAATCCAATCCGAATGTGCTTTTAAAAACTCTAAGGCGATAACAGCAGATTCTTTCATAACATTACCCAAATTCCCGGTAAGTGTCAACTTGCCCTTTCCTTTGGTAATACTTGATTCAATAAATAATATATCTCCTCCCACAGAAGTCCATGCCAAACCAGTAACCACTCCGGCAACATTATTATTGTCGTATTTTGTACGATCTCTTCCGGGACCCATAACTTTTTCAACGATTTCATTGGACATAGACTTTGAAAACTTATTCTCCATCGCAATGTCTTTTGCTCTGTTTCGAACCAATTTAGCAATGGCTTTATCTAATCCACGCACACCAGATTCATTGGTGTATTTATCAATTAAATTTTCTATCTCTTTTTTACCCAAAGAGAAGTCTTTGCTCGTAATTCCGTGCGCTTCTAATTGTTTGGGCAATAAATGTTTTTTACCTATTTCAATTTTCTCTTCCATAGTATAGCCTGAAACCTCAATAATTTCCATTCTATCTCTTAATGGACCAGGAATAGTAGATAAATTATTTGCTGTAGCAATAAACATTACGCGCGAAAGGTCGAACTCTGTTTCTACAAAATTATCGTAAAATTCATTGTTTTGTTCAGGATCTAAAACTTCAAGCAACGCAGAAGATGGATCACCATGGTTACTTTTTCCAACTTTATCAATTTCGTCTAAAATAAAAACAGGGTTGGCACTTCCTGCTTTTTTCAAATTCTGAATTACACGTCCAGGCATTGCTCCGATGTATGTTTTACGATGCCCTCTCACTTCAGACTCATCATTTACACCACCAAGCGACATGCGCACGTAATTACGTCCAATTGCTTCAGCGATCGATTTCCCAAGGGATGTTTTACCAACTCCTGGAGGTCCATAAAAACATAAAATTGGAGACTTCATATCTCCTTTAAGCTTCAATACCGCAAGGTACTCCAAGATTCTTTCCTTCACTTTCTCTAAACCAAAATGATCTCGATCCAATATTTTCGCTGCACGATTCAAATCTAACTTGTCTTCCGTAAAATGATTCCACGGTAAATCCAACATCAAATCTAAATAATTATGCTGCACAGAATACTCTGAACTTTGTGGATTCAGACGTTGAAAACGATCTAGTTCTTTGCTAAATATCTTCTCCACCTTAGGATTCCAGAATTTAAGTTTGGCTCTATCCTCCATGTTTAGCGTATCCGCTTCTTGCGGATTATCGCCTAACTCGTCTTGAATGGTTCTAATTTGTTGTTGTAAGAAATACTCGCGTTGTTGCTTATCCATGTCAACGCGTGCTTTTTGCTGAATCTCTCCACGCAATTGCACCATTTGTGCTTCAACGTTTAAGCTTTCAAAAAGTAATCTTGCACATTTCAAAGGATCTGATTCCTCCAAAATCGCTTGTTTTTTGTTACTTAATGCATCCAAATTAGATGCTATAAAATTGATTAAGAATGTAGGACTATCAATCGTCTCAATAGCCATACTTGCATCGTTCGGGATATTTGGATTATCATTAATAATCTGCAATGCAAGTTTTTTAATCGCTTCAATTGTAAGCTTATACGTTTCATTTTTTGCTTTCGAAACAACTTTTTCTTTGATTGTTTTGGTCGAAGCCGTCATGTAAGGTTCTGTAGACACCACTTTTTCCATAGTAAACCTACGTTTACCTTGTATGATCAATGTTGTGCTTTCATCTGGCATGTGTAGCACTCTTAGAATTCGAGCGATCGTACCCACTTTATACATGTTATCTTCAGTAGGCAATTCGTCTTCGGCATTAATTTGTGTTAAAACACCAATGGTTCGATTCCCTTTTTCTGCTTCGCGCACGAGTTTAAGAGACGACTCCCTTCCAACTGTAATAGGAATTACAACTCCTGGAAAAAGTACATTATTTCTTAAGGGTAATATGGGAAGTAACACCGGAAAAACTTCATCGTTCATTGATTTTTCCTCCTCTGCCGTAAGCAACGGAAAATAATCTCCTCCTTCGTGTAAATCTTCGTTTTTTTCTTTGGTATTCTTTTTTATCTTAATATCGTCTTTAGACATAGAAAAGTCAATTTGTCAGTTAATTGTTTGCGTAAAAAGTTATGATGCAACGATGCCCGTTACAAAATTAACGATGCTCCTTAGCCAAGAGTTATGCCAACCCGTAGTTACTTACGATTGTGTGACGATGTGGCAGACAAAAATTCAAAAATAATTTGATCTCCCACCTCAAAATCAACGTGACGCCTAGACATCATATTTTTAGCCACCTCAATTGCCTTTTCGATTTTAAACGGCTCGAACCCCAATGGACCTCCCCACGAAAATGAATGAATTGTTTTTTCTGGAAAATCTCCACCATAAACGTTAGCAGAGAAACCTACAACGGTAGCTGTATTTAACATCGTGTTTATACCAGTTTTAGAATGATCTCC
Source organism: Crocinitomicaceae bacterium (assembly GCA_043720875.1). Lineage (GTDB taxonomy): Bacteria > Bacteroidota > Bacteroidia > Flavobacteriales_D > Crocinitomicaceae > JAYSRU01. The sequence continues at coordinate 6,130 of JAYSRU010000214.1, read as the reverse complement.
CATAGTGAGTCCCATGAATTGTTCTAGTGTATTTGTCATACCATTGGTAACATAACTGAATGTCGAAACTAAACCATAATTATTCTTCAGATTTGAGGTATTCGTGTCTGCTCCTAAATTACACCATTCACCAATTAGCGAATTCCCAACAAAACCATCATGTCCTTTATTACTATTGGCTTGGAAAATTGAATTACTTACCTCACCCCCAATGCGACAATTCGGACCAAACGTTGCGGCACCATATATTTTAGCGCCCATTTTCAAGATTGCTCCATCACACAAAGCCATAGCTCCGCGCACCAAACAACCTTCCATTACCTCAGCATTTCGTCCAATAAAAATAGGACCTGTGGTTACATTAAATATGCTGGCTTCAGCTTTTGCTCCTTTGCATAAAAATATCTGGGTTGGATCTCCTATCAATGTGTTCGACTTTGACAATTCAGTTGATTCGAAATGTTTTACCGCAAATTGATAATCGCTTTTTAAGATCGCTTCATTCTTATTATACAGATCCCAACGCGTTTCTAAATAGATTGCATTTGAGTTACTTATAACAGTTTGAGCCGACGAATTTTTTTGATGATAAGCGATTGTTTCGCCATTTTCTGCAATCAAGATTTGATCCTTCGTTAATCCAGTCAATTCCAAGGCAAGTGCTTCGTTCAAAATGAAACGTGCATTGAAATAAATTGCATCCTCAGTTATTCCTGAGGCATCAAATTTTGTAGCTAAATATTGTTCTGTTTTATACTTGATATCAAAAGATGGTAGCAATAAATTAAACCTTTCTGCATTCGAAAATATACCAACTCGTAAGTCCCCTACCGGTCGAGATAATGTTAGTGGTGCAAAAACCAAATATCCATTCGAATCGTCTAAAACTACTTGCATTTGTTTTGGTTGTTATTAAAGTACCATTAATCTTTCACGAAAATACTAAGAAAGATTAAGAAACCGTTTTGAATTTATTCACAATTTAACTCAGCCCTTAATCCGCAGCTGAAATCGATTTGCGTATAGCCTATTTTCAATATTTTGGCGCAAAAAAAAAGAGACCGAAGTCTCTTTTCAATTATTTCTAATTCAAAATTATTTTTGGTGACGTGCGTAACGATTCTTGAATTTATCAATACGTCCTGCAGTATCCACAAATTGAGCAATCCCAGTAAAGAACGGATGCGATTTGTATGAAATATCTAATTTGAATAATGGGTACTCAATTCCGTCTTCCATTGTAATTACATCAGTGGTAATTGCAGCAGAACGACAAAGCCATGTGAATTCATTTGACATATCTTTGAACGCAACTAAACGGTAATCTTCTGGGTGAATATCTTTTCTCATTTTTTCTAAATTTCTATTTTTTTCCGAATTCGGAGTGCAAATATACTATTTAATTCTAATTCAACAATAGACAAAAAGCAAAAATTGTAAAAATTGTAAAAATATTCTTTACTTTGATGCGTTATGGTAAATATGAAAAGTAAAATTTGTTTTTTTCAAGTAATCGGAGTTCTTTTTCTTTTCGTTGCATTAATGACTCAAACGGGTTGTAAAAAGAACAAATTAAAAGATGGCAATTTAACTTTCTCAACAGATTCTATTGTATTCGACACAGTTTTTACCACTTTAGGTTCAACCACAAAACGTTTTAAATTCTACAACACTGGCAGTAAAGACATGCTAATTTCCTCAATCAAACTTGCTGGAGGAAGCGCCTCGCCGTTTAGAATTAATGTAGATGGAGTTCCAGGGATTGAAATTAACGATGTTGAAATTAATGGAAATGATTCTCTTTTTGTTTTTGTGGACGTGACATTGCAGGTAAATAATCAAACGTTGCCTATGATTGTGGAAGATTCTATTGGATTTACATTAAATGGACAAACTCAATACATCAACTTAGCCGTTTGGGGTCAAGATGCCTATTTCCATTATAACGATGTAAATACTGGAATTTGGCCCAACGACAAACCCCACGTTGTTTATGGCTACGCTGGAGTAGATGAGAATGCTACGCTAGACATTCAAGCCAATACACATGTTTACTTCCACAAGAACTCTCAATTCATTGTTTACAGAGGTACATTAAATGTAAACGGAACCTTTGGGAATGAAGTAATTTTTGAAGGAGATCGTTTGGAAGCGTTTTACAAAGAAGTTCCAGGTCAATGGTACGGATTGCGTTTCATTGAAGCGAAACCTTGCATAATAGATTATTCTATCATAAAAAATGGAACTGTAGGCGTTCAAATTGACAGCACAAGTAACAACGGAGGATTAGCAACGGTGACACTAAAAAACACTAAAATATTGAACCACGCCGTTTATGGCATTTGGGAAAATGCTGGCGCTAAGCTATATGGTGAAAACCTGGTAACGAATAACTGTGCTGTTCACTCATTTTTCATGTTTGCCGGTGGAGATTATGAATTCAATAATTGCACTTTTGCGAATTATACCACGGTTACCAGAAACACACCTTTGTTTAGGATCCAAAACTATTACACCTACGCCGGAAGCGTTATTGCACGCGCAATTCCACAAGGACTCTTTAGAAATTGTGTAATCTATGGAAATAATGCAGATGAGTTTTTGATGGATTTAAATACCTCGGTTACTGTCAATATGTTGTTTTCGAATTGTGTAATTAAGAACAGCAGTACTTCTTCCGGAAGCAGCTTTAATTTAATCCGTTGGAATCAAGATCCAGAATTTGAAAGCACGAGCGAATCTAAATTAGGATTCACAAGCTCTAGTTCGTCTTTGAGTAATTTCGGTGCCAACTTCGGGGTCTTGAACGATATTAAAAACGTGGTGCGTAATGCCAGTACACCAGATGTTGGCGCCTACGAATTGTAGTGATATACAGTTCGCATTTGTTGTTGTTGTTGTCCTTCTACATTCCTAAAACTCCCTATTTGCCTATTTTACCGATTGCGCCATTGCTTTTTCTAAAGTTTCTACAAAAACTTCAACAGGTTGCGCGCCAGAAACGGCATATTTTCTATCTATCACAAAAAACGGAACACCCTTTACCCCTATTTCTCTAGACTCTTGAATATCGGAGTTAACTGCTGATGCCATTTCATTACTGGCCAACATATTGCTCACGGCGTCACAAGCTAAGCCAATGTTACATCCAATACCAATAAGGGTTGCAGTGTCATTAATGTTTTTGCCCTCGGTGAAATACGCTTTAAACAGTGCTTCTTCCGCTTGATCTCCTAAAGACTTTGTTTTAGCCAGTTGGATTAAGCGATGTGCATTGAATGAATTCGCGACAATCGCTTTTTCATAGTTATAGGTTAAACCAATATGCTTGGCGCTCAAAATTACATTTTCGTGCATTGCTTTAGAATCTGCAAGTGAAATGCCCTTAGCTAATGCTAGGTATTCGTAGGCATTCGTAACACTTGGGTTTTCCGGAATGGTTGGATCCAATTGAAAACTTTTCCATTCAACTTCCACCTTGTCTCGTTCTGCTAACAAACCTAAAGCTTTTTCAAAATTACGTTTGCCAATGTAACAAAACGGACACATTATATCTGACCAAATTTCAATTTTCATGCTGTAAAAGTAGTTCTATTTATTAATAACTTGAATTTTACTCAAAAAACGAGACAAAAAAATACCATGCACAATGGTGTGCATGGTATATAAAAGTTAAAAAAAGAAATTATTGAATAACCACTTTTTTCGTAATGGTTTCGTTGTTCATTTTAAGCTTAACAATATAGATTCCATTTGCATAAGCATTAACATTGATTACTTCAGAAAAACCAACAGAATTAGTGATGATTTTATGAGCAACAATTTTACCATCAGCTGTTACTATTGTAAGATCTATCCCTGAATTGTTCGCACCTGTATAGGCTATTGTAATAACATCACTAGCAGGGTTTGGTACAATCGATAAATTTTCCGCTTGTAAAGTTACTAAACCTAAACATGCGTCAACTGTAATGTTTTCTATCGCTGCATCCGTACAAGTTCCAAGCGTTACCGTGTAAGTAATAACATGCGTTCCATTTCCAGCTGTAGCAGGATCAAATGAACCAGCCGCAACTCCTGGACCTGAATAAACTCCACCAGCTGGAGTTCCTCCTGTTAATACCATTGCAGGATTGTAAACACACATTTGAGAGAACGTGGTTAATGCTGCTGTTGGCGATGCCATTACAACAATACTAGAATTTGCTGAACCAGTACATCCGTTACCGTCCGTGAAAGCATAAGACATTGGATATGTTCCTGCGCCTACCGAAGGATCAAACGAAGTAGCCGTAATGCTTGAACCAGTATAAGTTCCACCAACCGGAGAACCTGTTAATGTAACATCAGCAGCATTTTCACATACTGCAGTTAATGCACCGAACGTAACTACTGGATTCGGGTTGAAAACAACAATTGCAGAACCCACACCTGTAGCTGAACAACCCGTACTAGAAACAGTAGTAACTGTATACGTGCCATTTGTAGTAGCATTAAACACATAAGGTGAGGTCATTTGACCTACTATTGGTGTTGTAGTTGTTCCGTCAGAATAACTAAAATTCCATGGTGCAGTTCCCGTAAGTGCTATTGTGATAGGCATTGAACCCGTACCACAAACAGTACCTCCACCAGTTACAAAAGCAGCTGGAGTTGCGTTAACGGTTATTGGATATGTTGCTTGAACTAATGGGCAAACCCCTGCAGCAGCAATTGTATTAGTTACCGTGTATGTTCCTGGTAAACTTGCAGAAAGGTCAATTGCCCCTGTTGAAGCATTAATGACAAGATTTACGGAAGAAGCTGAGAACGTTCCACCACTAGCTCCAACTCCAAAAACAGGAGAAGGATCTGTATCTGCAGAACAATATGTTGCAACTGAATAAGTAAATGAAGCCACAGGCACAGCCGTAATTGTAATACTTTGAGAAGTAGAATTCGGACATGCTCCAGCAGTTTGATGCACAACATTGTAAGTTCCATTTGAGCTAGTAGCCATATTGATTTGACCCGTAGTACCATTCAATGCTAAACCAACAGGAGTTGAAGTATATGTACCTGCTACTGGAAACGTGGGAGTTTCATTCGCCCCACCTGTACACAACGTATTTGAAACATATGCAAAAGAAGCATTATCTAAGGCTGTTATTACGGTTACTTGTGCAGTTGAGCTTGGAGATGTACATCCTAAGGCAGTTTGTGTCACCGTATATGAACCTGCTGTACTTACTGTAATAGCAGCAGTAGTTTCGGTTGTAGACCAAACATTTCCAGTTGCTGCGGAAGAAGTTAAAACAACCGACCCACCAGCGCAAAATGTAAGTGGTCCACCTGCCGTAACTGTTGGTGCCACAGGAATAGGATTCACTACTAATGGTATTGAAGCGAAATCAGTACATGAATTCCAAAAACCACCCAAGGTAACATAATCGACAGTAAAGGTTCCTGTAGCTGGATGCGCATACGAAGTACTCGTATTCCAGACCGTAGTTCCATTATCCATATCATAAACGAACGTAGAATCTGAAGCTGCAGTACCAAAGAATTGTCTGAATTTTTGATAATCTAACATTCTATTTGTGAAAACATATGCCGGGGTATTGGTTCCAGTAAATGTTACGGGTGTCCCTAAACAAACAGGATTAGGTGTTGCCGTAAACGATGTATTAATGGTGTACGAAATAAGAGGAGCAACAAGCGGTTCAAAATTTAGGGCTGGTGGCCCTATTTCCGTAAATGATGGAATTGGGATGTAAACATTGCCTGAACTTGCATAAAAATTCGATTTAAATCTAGCAAAATCTTCATCATAAGGTTGTCCTAACAGTGGATTATTCACCCAAAGATCTAAAATACCGCCAGCATTTGTGGGAGTAATAACAACCGCATAGTTACCCGTAACAGTAACTGGAACAAAGCTGACATAACGGTATGCACCTGTAGTGGCTGAAAAAGTAACCGAACCACTCGTAATAAGGGTAGTAGGATTATTTGCAGCGTTTACATTATAAATACCAGCCTGCACAGTAACCGTCGCTGACCCTCCCGTATTCTTATTTGCATAAAATTCGATCCCTCGAATAGAAATACTACCAGAATTTAAAAACATTTGAGACATGCTTTCCAAATC
>JAYSRU010000213.1:0-3242 GCA_043720875.1 Crocinitomicaceae bacterium | reverse complement strand
AATCAATATCATGATTGGCTAAAAACGGCGTAACTAATGCTACTCCTACACCTTTAAATTTTGAAATATCGTGTGTCATTTTTGATTTTAATTAAACTTATACAAAGGTAATGATTTAAAGGAGAAAATTGATGCAAAGTATAAACTCTTACAAGTCAAATTTTTCTTTAAACTCATCTTCTGTCAAGATCACAACGCCAAGATTGGATGCTTTTTCTAATTTGGCTGGCCCCATGTTTTCACCGGCAACAAAATATGAAGTTTTGGCAGAGATTGAACTACTTATTTTCCCACCGTTTGCCTCAATAGTGTCCTTAATTCCATCACGACTAAAATGCGCAAACACACCTGAAACAACAAATATTAATCCTTCCAACTTATTGCTATCTAGGTCAACTTCTTCCATTTCAAACTGCAATCCAGCTTTTTTTAAACGTTGAATTAATTGAACATTGCGCTCTTCCAAGAAATATTGCTGAATACTTATCGCAATTCTTTCTCCAATTTCATTTACAGCAATCAACGTATCAAACGAAGCTGCTTGAATGGCTTCAATATTTTTGAAATAACTTGCCAATTTTTTAGCAACCGTTTCACCTACGTATCGAATCCCTATGGCAAACAATACCCGTTCGAACGGAATATTTTTAGAATCGATGAGTCCTTTTAATAAGTTGTCCACAGATTTTTGCGCCATTCGTTCCAACTGTAACACGTCGGCTTCTTTCAAATCATACAGATCTGCAACATTATCGATCAAACCTTCTTTGAATAATAATTCTATGGTCTCGGACCCTAAGCCTTCGATATTCATAGCTTTTCTACCAGCAAAATGATCAATTTTCCCTACGATTTGCGACGGACAACCTAAATCATTTTGGCAGTAATGCTGTGCTTCTCCTTCAATTTGAACCAATACCGAATTACATTCTGGACAATGCGTTATGTATTCAACAATTGCGGCATTTGCCTGTCGTTTGCTTTCGTCGACTCCCACAATTTTTGGAATAATTTCACCTCCTTTTTCTATGTAAACGGTGTCAAAGTAATGCAATCCCAATTTTTCAATTTGTTGTGCATTGTGCAACGACGCACGACGCACTACTGTTCCGCCTAAACTTACCGCAGTCAAATTAGCCACTGGAGTTATTGCTCCTGTTCTTCCAACTTGGTAGGTTATCGATTCTAATAATGTGGCAACTTTTTCTGTTTTGAATTTATATGCAATTGCCCAACGTGGCGACTTGGAGGTAAACCCTAACTCTTCTTGTTGTTGATAATCGTCAACTTTAATCACGATTCCATCAATATCAAAAGGCAGCTTATGTCGCGCTTGATCCCAATAATCAATAAACGCCATAATTCCTTCAATGGAATTTACACGCTCGATATATTTCAGCTGTACAGAAGGAACTTTAAAACCCCAGTCTGCCGCTTTAGCTACTAAATCAAAATGATTTTGCGCTTCGTTATCCACGCCATAAATTCCATATAGAAAACAGTCCAAACCGCGCTGCGCAACAACTTTAGAATCTTGCGATTTTAAGGTTCCTGAAGCCGAATTTCTTGGATTTGCAAATTCTTGTTCGCCTAGTTCACGCCGTAAAGCATTTACTTGTTCAAATTTTTGATGCGGAAAGAATATCTCACCTCTAATTTCGAAATCTGGAGGGTAAGGTGCTTTGAGTGAAAGAGGAATTGTCTTTATCGTTTTTACATTGGTGGTTACATCTTCACCCGTTGTTCCATCGCCCCGTGTTACCGCCGTGGTTAAAATTCCATTTACATAACGAATGCCAATAGCGACACCGTCATATTTCAGTTCACAAACATAATTCAACGTACCCTCAGCCAATTTTTTGAGTCGAATCTCCCACTCTATTATTTCGTCTTGAGAATATGAATTACTCAATGAAAGCATAGGAAAACGATGTTTCACCGAAGCAAAGTTTTTGGTAATATCGCCTCCTACGCGTTTTGTTGGACTTGTTGCTAATGCAAATTGAGGATGCGAACTTTCAAGTTGTATTAACTCTTGCAACAATACGTCAAATGAATAATCATCAATTTCAGATTCACTTTCTACATAATACCTATGGTTGTGGTAATTGATTAAATCACTCAACTCTTTAATTCTATTCTTTATAGCAGTACTCATTTTTTATGCGCAATTATCATTCTATTTTTTCCTTGTAAATCTTTACAAATTCTAATGTTTTCATATCCAATATTACTTAAAACCTCTTGGGTTTCATCTCCGAAATGTTCATTTATTTCAAAAGCTATCAAACCTTTATTTTTCAGTTTGGGTAAACAACTTAAAGCAATAGCCTGATAAAATTGCATTGGATCATTATTCGTAACGAAAAGTGCCCTATGCGGTTCATGGGCCAAAACGTTGTCAAACATTTCATTCCGTTCGCCTTCTGTAATGTAGGGTGGATTACTTACTACAATATCTAGCGAATCATCTGCTATAAAATTATAATCTTCCGCTAAAAGCGCATTTTTCAAAACAAATTGAACCTTAGATTCTAAATTAACTTTGTTTTTTTCTGCAAGATCTAGCGCTTCTTTGGAAAATTCTGTCGCACTAATTACGGCAGATTTCAAGCGATGTTCTAATGCAAATGCAATACAACCTGTTCCCGTACAAACATCTAAGATCGACAACTGATCTAGGCCTTTCACTTCATTGCAAACTAACTCTACCAATTCAACCGTTTCTGGACGTGGAATTAAAGCCGCTGAACTACAAAGTATTGAAAGTCCGTCAAAATCTGTTTCCCCGATAACAAAAGCCAAAGGTTCATTAGCTTGTAAACGCTTCACTACCGAACGAAAATAAAGTAAATCTGATTCAGAAACGGTATCCGAGTCAATGCCAATTTGTTGACTTTGACTCAAACCTAAGCGCTTTTCTAAGGCATAAGAAATTACAATTTTTATTTCAGAATTAGAGAATTGAGTACTCAAACGCTCGGTCATATAGTGCTTTAGCGATTTGATAGAATTATCCTTTACAAACATGGAACGAAGGTAGCAATTTTTGTTTTCCTTGGCAAGCACAGGACTTTCTAATTATTTGCAAAACCTTGGCAAAATGTTAGTTGATATTACTCAGGAAATCAATAATCAATAATCAATATTCCAGACAGCAGTATCACCTTCGCTGACATAAACACTATCTCGTATCGTTGATAGAATGGAATTTTTTGTAGCATACCCTGTAACTAAATGCC
>JAYSRU010000212.1:0-9320 GCA_043720875.1 Crocinitomicaceae bacterium | reverse complement strand
CAAAAATCAACGATGATAGTGGTGAACAAACCTTTCAATCGCTGAACAAATTCGCAAAAAATCTAAATGAATTGGCGCGTTCGGGTAAACTAGATCCTGTAATTGGTCGAGACGAGGAAATTCGTCGTGTATTACAAATATTAACCCGCAGAACTAAGAATAACCCTATTCTGATTGGTGAACCTGGAGTTGGAAAAACAGCTATTGCCGAAGGATTAGCACATAGAATCATTAACGGGGATGTTCCGGATAATTTAAAATCAAAAACGGTGTACTCCCTAGACATGGGGGCTTTGGTTGCGGGAGCGAAATACAAAGGTGAATTCGAAGAACGCCTAAAAGCTGTTATCAAAGAAGTGACAAATGCTGATGGTGAAATAATCTTATTTATTGATGAAATCCACACACTAATCGGAGCAGGTGGCGGTGACGGAGCAATGGATGCTGCGAATATTCTAAAACCCGCATTGGCCCGTGGCGAATTGCGTGCAGTTGGTGCAACAACCTTAAACGAATACCAAAAATATTTTGAGCGAGACAAAGCCTTAGTACGTCGTTTTCAAACGGTAATGGTAGATGAACCAAGTATCGAAGACTCAATCTCTATCCTACGTGGGATTAAAGAAAAATACGAAAGTCATCACCAAGTTAGAATAAGAGATGCAGCAATTATTGCAGCTGTAGAACTTTCATCACGCTATATCAACGAACGACAACTGCCCGACAAGGCAATCGATTTAATGGATGAAGCCGCGAGTAAACTAAGAATGGAAATCAACTCTAAACCCGAAGAACTGGATGAGTTGGATAGAAAAATCTTACAGTTGGAAATCGAACGTGAGGCAATAAAAAGAGAAAATGATGTCAATAAATTAGAAGGATTGAACCTCGATTTATTGAATCTAACAGCCCAACGAGATGAAATAAATACTAAATGGGAAGCTGAAAAATCAATTGTAGATGCGATACAACAAGCAAAAAACGAACTTGAAAAGCTTAAAATAGAAGCCGACCAAGCTGAGCGTGCTGGTGATTTTGGTAAGGTTGCAGAAATAAGATACGGTACAACGAAAGATATCGAAGCAAAGATTGTGAATCTAGAAGAACAACTTAATGAAATTACAGCTGTTTCTAAAATGATCAAAGAAGAAGTTGGTGCTGAAGAAATTGCAGAAGTTGTGGCGCGCTGGACAGGTATTCCTGTAGTGAAAATGATGGAAAGCGATAAAATTAGGTTATTGAAATTGGAAGATGAATTACGCAAACGTGTTGTTGGTCAAGAAGATGCGATTGAATTGCTTTCTGACGCTATTCGAAGAAGTAGAACCGGATTACAAGATCCTAAAAAACCAATTGGTAGCTTTATTTTCTTAGGAACATCTGGTGTTGGTAAAACTGAATTAGCTAAAGCATTAGCAGAAACGCTTTTCAATGACGAAAATGCAATCATTCGCATCGACATGAGTGAATACCAAGAAAAACACTCTGTTAGTCGTTTAGTTGGGGCGCCTCCAGGATATATTGGATATGAAGAAGGCGGACAATTGACTGAAGCCGTGCGCCGTAAGCCCTACTCTATAATATTGATGGATGAAATTGAAAAAGCTCATCCGGATGTGTTCAATATCATGTTACAAGTATTAGACGATGGTAGACTTACTGATAATAAAGGAAGGACTGTTAATTTCAAAAACACCTTAATCATCTTTACAACCAACCTTGGTTCAGAAATTATCTTGGAAAAATTTGATGGAATAAAGGAAAATGAATATCCTCGAGCAAAAAAATCAGCAGAATTAGCTGTAATGGAAAACTTGAGACAAATTTTACGCCCGGAATTTCTTAACAGAATCGATGAAACCATTTTATTTACACCTCTAAATCTTAATACAACTAGAGAAATTGTAAAAATTCAACTATACGCATTGAGTTCAACTTTAAAAGAAAGAGGTATTGATATTATTTTCAAAGATGAAACGATCAACTTTATTGCGGAAGAAGGTCATGACCCAATGTTTGGAGCTAGGCCTGTGAAGCGAATAATCCAGAAAATGATATTGAATGAACTAAGCAAGAATTTGTTGCTCGACAATGTTAGTGCCGACAACCGAATTGTTGTAGATGTATTTGACCGAAAAATCATTTTTAGAAAACCTGTGAATTCGACTGAAGAAGTAGATTAGTGTTTTGATAATTAGATACTTAAATTATTAAATAGCTTTCCAATCATAAAAAAATAATTTTTTACAAAATTTAACAAAATTGCTCATATTTGTTGAACGCCTAATGTTGGGCAAAATTAAACTATTTTACAATGAAAAAAATAATACTTTCAGTTGCGTTACTTTGCAATGTAATTGCAACTAATGCACAATTATCATCGCTTTCTGTTGGATCAGTTGCTCCAGATTTCACCGGTACGGATCTACACGGTGGCGTACACACAAAAAGCATGTATGCTGGTAAATGGTTATTCGTTGATTTATTCGCAGACTGGTGTGGTCCTTGCCAAGCAGTATCCCCTATCTTGAACCAATTTTATAAAAAATATGGTTGTAATGCCTACGATGTAGCAATGTTAGCCGTTGAATTTGACGGAACTGTTGCTGCAACAGAGGCTTTCGAAGCTGCCTATGGTGGAGATGCAAACTTTCCAACTCCAACAATTAGTGGTTTAGTAAACGGTGGTGCAGCAATACATGCCAACTATCCTGTTGGAGGATTTCCTACAATTATTCTTATCGGACCTGATGGTTTGATTAAGAATGTTGATATCTGGCCAATTGGTGACGTTTCTGTATTGGAGGCTGCATTAACCAGTGCAGGTGGTGCTAGCGCAATGGTTGTGCATACATGCAGTGCCGCAAGTATCACAGAAGGCGAAGTTGGAGAATTCACTGTTTCACCTAATCCGACAAGCTCAAGTGTTACCTTAAGTTTTGAAAACACAACTTTTGAAACACTTAACCTTGATGTAATAAATCAATTAGGGCAAACTGTTTTGAAATTAAATGTAAATGCAACTAGTGGATCTATAAACATTGACCTTTCTTCATTGAGCAATGGTTTATACACTGTTAAAGCATCAAATAACTCAACTTTGGTTTATAAAGGAAAAGTACAAATTTCAAAATAATTCGAGTATAAACAAAAAGAGGGAATCAATTTGATTCCCTCTTTTTGTGCTTATTAATTTGTGTATTTAACTCTTTACCCGTGAAACATTTGACAATGCCATGGGCAACAAAGAACAACCTTCAGGAGACATTGCACGACTCACGGTTGCGTTAAACTGAATGGTCGCACCCTGAACTTTAAACATCTCATCCAAATTTACTGGATAAAAATCTGGAATTGCCTTATTGCTCACCTTAATGGTGACACCACACATGGTCTTTTCTAAACTCACAACACCAATATAAGACACTCTTTCGGTATCCACAACGGTGTTTTCTTCGGTCTTTAATTCATTTGTACCCGAATTATTTGTTGAAGAAGTACCATTAGCACTTAGCTTTTCAGTTTTGCAAGCAAACAGAACGAACAGAATTGATAAATAAAATAGGATTTTCATATTTATTGAATTATAGTTTTCTCTACACGTTGAAATTTGTCATTTCCTACACGCACAAGATAAGTACCTGACACTAAATTTGATGCCGTAAATACAACTTTACCCACTTTATTGGCAACAGTCGTTTTAATAGACTCAAGCAAACGTCCACTTACATCATATAAGTCAAATTGTATATTGTCCTCGTAATTTGCATTATTTACCATAGCTTGAATAGATCCATTTTCTTGAGAAACGATAAAATCTGAACCATAGTAAGGATTATCATCCAAACCTGCAGGGCCTTGAAAATCAAAAGAAAAAATCTTTGTCATTAGTGCTCCACCAGAACCTATGTATTCTCCAGTAAACCAAAACGTACGACCATTTGGATCTAAACTCAATTGTGAGTAGTCACCAAATCTATTAAATCCTGATTGAAACGTTGTACCAGCTTGAACTACTGTTTCGGCAAATGTCATTTGACCCGCTGGATCTGAATTCAATCTACCTGTAAAACCAACTGAAGGAAACTTGGTAGGTCCAGAAATACTATAAGCTAATCCAACATTACCCTGATTGTCCATGGCAATACTTCCAACAAAACGGCTGTTTGCATCTGGAGAATATGTTCCTTGATCAAAAATGGACCAAACCCCCGTTGCATCATTTTGACGCAATTGATACCAACGAATACCTCCTTTATTATTCCCATCTACGTCAACAACTTTACACAACATTACAGTATTGTATCCAATCCAACGCATATATTGCGCACGGAAAGTAAATACACTTGCAATTGCATCCAACTTTTGAGTTGTTCCTTGTTGCGTAATGTCATCCCATGAATTAGTGAAAACTGAATTAAATGCCGTTGGAATCAACGTTTGAACAGCTGTTATTGATGAACTTGTTGGAGTCGCGTAATTTGTCGTCATTTTCAAAACACGAATTTGATCTCCAGGAGAACCTCCCCATGAATCATCTTGAAAATAGAATAAATAATTTGGTGTTCCTGCTGGAGGCAAAGCACCATCTGCATCAGCAGGTAATACACTTCTAAATCCATAAGCTGTTGCCATACTTGGCAAATTTAATGCTATCATACTCGCCGTGGGATCTCCAACTAACATTTTATCGCGCTCAAAAGCAACTACATTCTTAGTAGAAGTATTAGACGTCATATAATATCCATCGCTCCAAACACTGAATTTTGGGTAATCCGGAAATGAAGGAAACGTAAACGAATAGGTATAAAAAGTTCCAATAGGACTTGGTGTTGTTGAGATAGCCAATAAAATTTTGTTTACTCCAGTTTGAAACTGAGTAATCACCCAACGGTCAGCATGACGATCATATAAAACAATTGGATCACCACTATTCGTACTTCCCGCCCAAAGTGAACTTAAATTCGCAGTGGTCATAGCCGAAACACCTGTCTTACTCCACACCTTATACTTTGTATTTATTGCCTGAACATAATGATTGGGGCCTGCAGCACCAGAAGGATCTGGAGGACCTCCCCCACCTAATCCATTCCAAGAAACTAGAGCTGCTTTTTCAGGATACATTCCATATTCTTTTTGCAAGGCTGGATCTTCACCAATTGGTAAAGCATCTGGATTAACCGCTTCTGGGCGTTTACGATTTGCTTTTACATCACCTTCATGATTTGTATGAATAGCAAAATCTACCGAAGGATCACCTAACGTATATACAGGTGCTGATATACCTAAGTATTCGCATTGAACTTTAGTTGCGGTAGTTGGTATAACCTCTTCCTTAACTTGTGCGTAAACAAAGTTTACACTACCTAATAAATAAATAACTGTTTTTTTCATTTTTTTTTGTTTTAGCGTTTAAAAAAAATCCTCATCCGAAAGACGAATGAGGATTTGTAAAGTTGTCTGCTAATTAAACTGTAGCATTCATTTGATCTAGAACCGCCATCACACTTTTCACTGCTACTGCGGATTCTTCTAATAATTTTTTCTCTTCATCGTTTAACTTTAGTTCAATGATTTTTTCAATACCATTTTTACCTAAAATCACCGGAACACCTAAATAAATATCTTTCATACCATATTCACCATCCAACCAAGCACAAACTGGAAAAACACGACGTTGATCACGCACAATCGCTTCAACCATTTGTGCAGCAGCTGCTCCAGGCGCATACCATGCAGAAGTTCCTAATAATTTAACCATCTCACCACCACCAAATTTAGCGCGTTCAATGATTTCATTCAATTTTTCTTCTCCTATCAATTCTGTTACTGGAATTCCACCAACCGTAGTATATCTTGGAAGTGGAACCATAGTATCACCATGACCACCCATCAATACTGCTTGAATATCTTTCGGAGATACGTTTAATTCCTCAGCTAAGAACGCTCTATAACGCGCAGTATCCAAGATACCGGCCATTCCAAATACTTTTTTAGAATCTACTTTTGCTGCTAAAAATGCGCAGTAAGTCATTACATCTAACGGGTTAGAAACAATTATGATTACCGCATTAGGAGAAAATTTAACGATATTCTCTGTAACAGACTTAACAATACCTGCATTCGTTGCGATCAAATCATCACGACTCATACCTGGTTTTCTAGGTAAACCAGAAGTGATAACAACAACATCAGAATTAGCCGTTTTAGAATAATCATTTGTAGATCCTACTGTTCTAGTATCGTACAAATTGATTGGAGCTGTTTGCCAAATATCTAACGCTTTACCTTCAGCAAAACCTTCTCTAATGTCCAATAATACAATTTCATTGGCTATTTCTCTTTGAGCTAATACATCTGCGCATGTCGCACCAACGTTTCCTGCTCCAACAACTGTTACTTTCATCTTTATTATCTTAAATTTATGGGGCTAATTTACATAAATTATTCCTCTAATTCGTTCCTTACTGCTAGAATATTGCTATTTTTTTAATTAAGTACAAATTTCTATAATTCAATGAATTAGTCGAGTGTATCAATACGGCATTTAAAGCTCATAAAACTGGCGATGAGTCGACAATCTTGTGATCGATTTGCTTAAATATTTGAACAAAAAAATTAAGTTTGCACATAATATTACTTTTATTTGACTTTATTTAACAACTCAGGGCAACCCTAAAGAAACATTCTCGTCAATAACATGAAATCAATTATGAATGGAGAACCAAAAATAACCGAAATCATTGAAGGTTGTAGGGCCAACAAACGTGTTGCGCAAGAACAACTATATAAAATGTATTTTGGTAAAATGTTGAGTGTTTGCTTGCGCTACTTTAAGGATCGCGACACAGCTCAAGAGGTTTTACAGGAGGGTTTCATTAAGGTCTTTGATAAATTGCAGAGTTATGACAACATTGGGTCATTTGATGGTTGGATACGGAGAATTGTTGCAAACACGGCAATTGATACGATACGAAAATCAAAAAAAAGTCACTTATATGTAGAAAACGATTGGCAATTAGGTGAAACCAATGATGATTTTACTGAAGACCAAGAGTTAGTTCAATTACTTGAGTTAAAATCTGAAATTGCAATGAAAGCGATACAAAGTCTTTCACCGGCATATAAGATGGTTTTTAACCTATTTGTTTTTGAAAACTACAGTCATAAAGAGATTGCCGCAGAGCTTGAAATAAGTGAAGGTACCTCTAAATCTAATTTTGCCAAAGCGAAACAGAACTTACAAAAAATATTAACCCAAAAATTTGTTAACCTTGATTAACATGAAAACAGGAATAGAAGAATTATTTAAAAACAGTCTCCAACATCAGGAGGAAGCGTATGACCCAACGAGTTGGGCCAGTATGCAAGCACGTCTAGACAAGGCAATGCCAACTACTCCATCAAAATCTGGTTTTAGTGGCAAAACTTTTGGTTTAGGTGCTGCAAGTATTGCCGCAGTTGTTTTATCTGCTTGGTATTTCACAAAAGAAAACGAAGTTGAACAACATGCTAATGCTAAAACAGTTAAAAATGAGATCGTTTCAGAAACGAGTTCAAATAAAACTGAAAAAAACACTAAAAATGCAACGGCAAGTCCTGAAAAGACTTCCACATGTGTAACTATTAGTCAAACAGATCAAAGCCAGAATGCACAAACCATCTCAAAGCATACCAACGAATTACCTATTACAAATAACGTTCAATCGATTTTACCTATCAGTTTCGCGAGCATAAGTAGCGAATACATCAAACCTAATCAACTTAGCTCCGTAACCGAACCTAAATTTGGACATAATGTATTTTTGAGTACAACTTCTGTTTGTGAAAACACTGAATTAACATTAAAGAATGACGTTAATGAAGCTATTCTTATAAAAGTTGAAGGAAAAATTATCCAGGTTAGTAAATTAAGTTCTATTGCAATGAAACTGACTAAAACTGGTATTCAAGAAGTTGAGATTGTAGGGAAAAATGGTGCAACACTTGATAATATTTCAGTTTTAATTAAAAACGTGCCAACCCCTGATGTAAATTTAGGAGAATTTGAATACCAAAATGGTTTACCAACTATAGAGGCAAAAATTACAAATAGTGATGAATTCTCTGCTTCGAAATGGCATTTTGGAAAGTATGAAATATCGAATGATTCAAAAGCATCTATCCACCCTTATAAAAAAGGACAATATTCAGTATTCATTAATACAACAGGACAAAACGGATGTAACTTGATTAGTGAATTGTCAATTCAAGTTGAAAACGACTATAATTTACTTGCAAATACTGGTATTACTTTATCTAGCTCAGATCCATTAGTGAGTAGCTTTATGCCACGCGCATTATTGTTAAGAAATACCGGATTCACGCTTCAAATATTAGACATCCGTACACGACAAGTTGTATATGAAACTTCAGATATCAATGCTCCTTGGAACGGAACTAACTCAAGTACTGGTCAAATGGCTGTAGTAGGAACGTATGTTTGGACTGTTAGCTTACAACGTCCAGAACTTAACGAACAAGCTCAATACCGTGGAGAACTGGTAGTTCAATAAAGAAAATATATTAAATCAAAAACACCAATCTTGAGATTGGTGTTTTTTTTGTTCGATACTTTCTAAAGTAATGCTTTAGAATATTTCTGAATAGAGATACTTTTTCTGTATGGATTCAAATGGACGATAGATGTAATATGCTTTCCCATTATGGACCCTAATCTTATCTACATATTTATAGCTTAGCGCTCTTTCCTTACCCAGTAACCCAGAAACAATGTTCAAATTTCTGATGTAAGTAGTTCCATTACGTTCTAAAACAACATAAACTTCTTTTGTCACATCGTCTTGAAGTACATTTCTACACCAACCAGATTTTGGATCATTCTGGCCGTGCTCGATCTTCATGTATCCCAGTTTCCTGCCCAATGTATCAAATAGGAGCATTTTATTGTTTGGGTAATCTAAAACCACTAACTTCTTTTTGAGACTAAACATGGGGGCATAAAGCTCTTTATAATATAAGGATTGCGTAAAGTAATTCGCTCCTACCCATATTGTTTTATCAATTCCAGTTTCCGACTCCTTTTGTTTGGCCCACAATTGAACCCTCACATTGCTCCACCTATATTCACTTCGGTAAAGCTCCATCATAAACGTATCCTCAATACCTACAATTCGCCCATAAACCGAATCAACGACATCAAAAACATAATATTCAAAAGCCGGATATATCGGTGAAAAGTTTGAGAGATATTTCTTGGTGTTGTTTGAATCCACAATCGGCGCAAGGTATTGAAGGAAATATTTTTTATCGATTTGATA
>JAYSRU010000211.1:0-28783 GCA_043720875.1 Crocinitomicaceae bacterium | reverse complement strand
TTATCATTTTTTGGCCCGGCACTACCGTTTGGTCTTCGAAAGCTGCGCTTGTCTCTTATGGTTTTGTGAGCGTGGAGTTTGGGAAATTGAATACATTTGAACCCTTTTTTTATTTCTTCTTTCCTTTTCACAATTCTTGCCCCTTATTTTATTTCAATTTTTACTTAGCTCGTTTGCTAATGTGTTTGTAAGATAGAATCTTGATTATACAATTTTCATATGAGTGAATGCCAACAAATTTAAATTTATTCTTACTCCAATACCACTGTTAAATTGATATGTGTTTTTCAATGCAGATCGATAATACCCTAAATTGTAATACAAATTAACCGTAGAGAACCAAACAAATCCAATTTTTATACCATGCTCTAGTGATTGATCATTTATTTGTAAATAATAGGAACTTGAAAGTCCAATTATTTGACCAATTTTTTTTGGTTCACGGAAATAATGCATGTAACAATAATTCAAATATAACTGTTCATTCTTTTTAGGTGCATTGGTTAATGAAATACCAGTTGAGATACTATGAACATTTGAAATCCATTTTTTCTTCATATTATGAATGTATAATGTATTAATTCCAAAACTATTTGTTGTAAAATTAGAAAGTCTTAAGTCATATTCAATACCGAAACCTAAAATGCCGTTTTTACAAACTGGAATTTGAGAAAAACAGTGAAAATTGAAAAAAATTCCAAAGAAGTATATGAATCTCATAATTACATCAAATTATTTAGTTTTTCCTCCTTTTTTAACCTTATCCCTAAGGTTAATTATGTCAATTCTTGCTTGCTTAATTTCTTTAACTGGAGTTTCTATTGCCTTAAAATAATTCAACGCTTTATCTACATTATCTAACGCCTCTTTACTTGGTCTTCTACCCGTAATTAAATCCTTGTAATTTGGATCCTTGGATCTTTCCTTATAAGCCTCCAAAGTCTTAATAAACTTTCTATCAGAAGGTAAGTTTCGAATATCTTTAAAATGCCCTTTATTATCTGGAATAACTGATTGATCATAATCGTGCTGTTTTGCAGCCGCGTCAACTTCATCAATGGGTGTTTTCTCAAAATCATAATCATCATTTTGCGCATCACTAACATAAGGATTATCTTTGTCATTACCGCCACAATAAGTCGTACACCCTGAACCAGCATAAATGCCAAATGAAGTTAAATTTGTTTTATTCTCCATATACTCCCCCATCTCAATTAATTCTCCTTTTTCATCCTTATAATAATATTCATAAAGTACTCCTTGTCCCTTCGCTTCAAAAGAAGCAGAATATGTCTTATAAAATTCTACTGCTGTCACACCGTGTACTCGCAGAATATCTGCATCAGTCATTGAAGATGTATGATCTATCGTTCCTATATTTTCTGATGTTCCTTCTGTATTAAGAAGAACCAAATATGTAATGTATTCGGAACCTTCAAAATCCACTCCATCTATTACTCTATTTTCGCAAAAAATATAAGGTGAATTATAAGGATACTTAAACACTAACGGATCAACCGCAAAGAACCTCCCTAACCTCGGATCATGCATACGGTATTTATAATTCACCGAATTCCCGTCACCCTTAATCTCGTCGTCACCTTCTTGCCCTTGAAACCCAAATCTGAAGCTTTTATTCACCCCACTTTTCTTCAAATTTCTGCCCTTTAACTCACAACCGAACGGTGCATAGTCTGTTGCTTGCGCAATTTCTACGTTGTAATAATCTACGCCCCCTGAGCTTGTCGAAGGGTGCGGAATAGTTTTATAGTGTAAAGGCTTTACAAATATGT
This sequence comes from Crocinitomicaceae bacterium, assembly GCA_043720875.1. Classification (GTDB taxonomy): domain Bacteria; phylum Bacteroidota; class Bacteroidia; order Flavobacteriales_D; family Crocinitomicaceae; genus JAYSRU01. Next base: position 26,990 of record JAYSRU010000211.1, on the reverse strand, counting down.
TTGTAAAATTTATCCTTCGACAATTCGAACTTGCGGTTTGCATCTCAGTCTTCACACGTTTCACGTGCTCTTCTAAATGGTTGCTTACTTTATAGCTCCGCATACCCAAAATATTGGATACTGTGTTAGATGAAGAATTTCCACTTGTATTGAACATAGTTAGATTTTATGTTTTCAAGCCTAAAAGACTGCTTCCGTAAATGTATACTTCTTTTTGTGAATAAACAAGACTTTAAGCGTTAACGTCATAGCAAGCTACTTCCTTTTGGGTTCCATATGCTTTATAAACATCAACATAATAAGTAACGTGTTTTGCACTATCTTGTCCCATCGCGTCATAATCCAAAATCATGCAGTACACCAAGCCACGTACGGAACAAAAAGCTGTACCCAATTTTGAGTATAAAGAAAATAATTGCATAAATGACAGCAATATAATCAAAACTAAACCATTTTTCTCATAGTTTTCAACATGTATTAACTACATTTGGTTCATAACTCATTTTTACTGACCGCCAAAGGGTTAAACTTCGTCTTATCTTTGTTCACCCTTATACTTTTACAAGAAAAAATGGCTGAAAATAATTATACCGAAGACAATATACGTTCGCTAGACTGGAAAGAACACATCCGTATGCGTCCTGGAATGTATATCGGTAAGCTTGGCGATGGAGCATCTGCGGATGATGGGATTTATATTCTTGTAAAGGAAGTTGTCGATAATTGTATCGATGAATTTGTTATGGGTAATGGTAAAAAAATAGAACTCAAAGTTAAAGATCATAAAGTTACTGTCCGTGATTTTGGCCGAGGTATTCCCTTAGGAAAAGTTATTGATTGTGTATCTCAAATTAATACGGGTGGTAAATACGACTCAAAAGCATTTAAAAAGTCCGTTGGATTAAATGGAGTTGGAACTAAAGCGGTGAATGCACTTTCCAATCACTTCATGGTTTATTCTGTGCGTGAAGGAGAAAAGAAAGAAGCAGCTTTTCACCGAGGCGATTTAGTCGAAGATTTGAAAGTTGTTAAAACGGACGAAGTAAATGGAACCTATGTTGAATTTGTTCCTGATGACTCCATTTTCAAAAAGTTTAATTTTAAGCTTCCTTACCTTGAAAAAATGGTTTGGAATTATTGCTACTTAAACCGTGGACTATCGATACATTTCAACGGTGAAAAATTTCAATCCAAAGACGGTTTAAAAGATTTATTAGAGAATAATATGGATGGAGATCCACTCTACCCTATTATTCATATTGAAGACGAAGACATAGAAGTTGCTTTTACGCATGGTAAAACTTATGGCGAGGACTACTATTCATTTGTAAATGGTCAACACACTACCCAAGGTGGAACACATCAAGGAGCTTTCAGGGAAGCTGTAGCCAAAGTTATTCGTGATTTTTACGGTAAAAACTATGAAGCATCAGATATTCGTCAGTCCATTGTGGCAGCTATTGCAGTAAAAGTGGTAGAACCCGTATTTGAATCTCAAACTAAGACCAAATTAGGATCTACCGAAATTGAACCTGATGGAAAATCGATTAGAACGTTTATAAACGACTTTTTAAAATCCAAATTAGACAATTACTTGCACAAGAACCCGCAAGTAGCTGAACTAATTGAGCGTAAAATAAAGCAGTCAGAAAAAGAACGTAAAGAACTTACGGGCATACGTAAATTAGCCCGAGATCGTTCGAAAAAAGCCAATCTTCACAATAAAAAATTGAGAGATTGTAGAATTCACTTAACCGACGTAAAAGACGAAAGACGAGAGCAGTCAACGCTTTTCATCACCGAGGGTGATTCTGCGAGTGGTTCAATTACAAAATCAAGAGATGTAAATACGCAGGCCGTATTTAGTTTACGAGGTAAGCCATTAAATTGTTATGGTTTAACCAAAAAGGTGGTTTATGAGAACGAAGAATTCAATTTAATTCAAGCCGCTTTAGACATTGAAGATGAAATGGATATGCTCCGCTACAACAATATTGTAATCGCTACAGATGCCGATGTTGATGGAATGCACATTCGAATGCTTTTACTCACATTCTTCTTGCAATTTTTTCCAGATTTAGTGAAAAGAAACCATGTATATGTGCTTCAAACACCATTATTTAGGGTGCGGAACAAGAAAAAAACGAATTATTGCTATACGGAAGAAGAACGAGTGAATGCAATTGCTGAACTAGGCCCAAATCCAGAAATTACGCGATTTAAAGGATTAGGTGAGATTTCTCCAGATGAATTTAAATTCTTTATTGGGGAGGATATTAGACTCGAACCTGTTTTCTTTAGTAAAAAAGATGCATCTATTGAATCAATACTTTCTTTCTACATGGGGAAAAACACGCCAGACAGACAAGAATTTATTATTGACAACCTTCGCGTTGAAGAAGATGTTGTTGAACTAGACGATAATAGCGAACCGAAACCATTGCGTATACGCAAAGCAAACCCATTGACAAAAGCCCAATAAGCCATGGCAGAAGACGAAACTCAAGATCCTGAAAATAATCATAATCCAGATCACAACGATGATAACAATTCTGATGATTGGAAGGATAGCATAAAGAAAGATGATTCTGATGAGGAAGATGACGACTTGCCTATTGCGGATGATGACGAATCAAATCCTTTTGAAAAATCGGACAGTGACGATAAGATAATTCCCTTAACCGGACTATATGAATCGTGGTTTTTAGATTATGCTTCTTACGTAATTCTTGAAAGAGCTGTGCCAGGCTTATACGATGGATTGAAACCCGTACAACGTCGTATTCTACACTCAATGAAAGAGTTAGATGATGGACGTTACAATAAAGTTGCAAATATTATAGGTAATACCATGAAATATCACCCACACGGTGATCAAAGTATTGGTGATGCCTTAGTGCAATTGGGGCAAAAAGAATTAATGATCGATTGTCAAGGAAACTGGGGAAATATACTAACCGGTGATGGTGCAGCTGCTCCTCGTTATATTGAAGCACGTCTTTCAAAATTCGCCAATCACGTTGCGTTTAATGCAAAAACTACCAAATGGCTTTCAAGTTATGATGGTAGAAATAAAGAACCAGACAACCTTCCTGTAAAATTTCCATTGCTTTTAGCACAAGGAACAGAAGGAATTGCCGTGGGTATGGCATGTAAAATTATGCCCCACAATTTTATTGAATTAATTGAACAATCTATCAATCATTTGCGTGGGCGTAAAGTTGAATTTTACCCAGATTTTTTGGTCGGCGGAATGGCTGATTTCAGCAATTACAACGATGGATTAAGAGGTGGGAAAATTAGAGTTCGTGCTCGTATCAAAAAACACGACAACAAAACACTAATAATTACTGAAATTCCTTTCGGAACTACGACAGGCTCCTTAATTGAAACCATTATCAAGGCAAACGATAAAGGACAAATTAAGGTGCGAAAAATTGAAGACAACACCGCTGCAGATGTTGAAATTGTTATTCACTTAGCGCCTGGAGTGAGTCCAGATATTAGTTTAGATGCGCTTTATGCTTTTACGGATTGTGAAGTTTCTATTTCACCCAACTCATCTACAATTGACGTAAACACACCAAAGTTTTTAGGAGTTTCAGAAATCTTACGGATCAATACGGATACTACGGTTGAGTTGCTAAAATTAGAGTTAGAGATTCGATTAGCTGAACTACAATCGGCATGGCATTTTGCTAGTTTAGAGAAAATATTCATTCGTGAAGAAATGTATATCGACTTTAAGAAATATGGTGATAAAGTTGCGCTCTTCGCCTATTTGTATAAACAATTTGAACCTTACGTAAAGGATTTGATTCGTGCCATTGAAGATCAAGATTTACAACGTTTGACGGATATTCGTATGATCAGAATCACGCGATTTGATAGCGACAAAGCGGATGAAGCCATGTTGAAGTTGGAAGCTGAGATGGAAGATGTTCGTCAAAAATTAGCTAACTTAGTAGACTATGCAGTCGACTATTTCAAAGATCTTAGGAAACGATTTGGCGAAGGAAAAGAACGTAAAACAGAAATTAAAATTTTCGATACCATCTCTGCTTCAAAAGTGATCATCGCAAATAAGAAATTATTTGTAGACATGGAAGAAGGATTTATTGGTTGGGGCTTGAAGAAAAACGATCCGGTTTGTGATTGTTCTGAAATAGATGACATCATAATATTCTTTGAATCTGGTAAGTTTATGGTCACCAAAATCACTGATAAGAAATTTGTAGGTAAAGGCATTATCCATGCTGATGTATGGAAAAAAGGTGACAAACGAACCATTTATCATGTGATGTATCAAGATGGAAACGGTGGTCCAACGATGATGAAGCGCTTCTTTGTAAACTCGGTTACCCGTGACACGGAATATGATCTTTCAAGAGGAATTAAAGGTTCTAAATTATTATACTTCTCAGTGCATCCAAATGGAGAGCGTGAAGTGGTAACTGTACATTTACGTCCGCGTCCGCACTTAAAAAGATTGCGTTGGGATATCGACATGGGCGACTTGTTGATAAAAGGTCGAGCATCGGGAGGAAATAGAGTCACCAAAGAAATTATTCAAAAAGTTATTCAAAAAGAAGTGAGTGGTTCGACACTTTCTGCAAGAAAAATTTGGTTCGACACCGTCGTTGGAAGATTGAATGATGGAGAAAGAGGTAAGTTTATTGGTACATTCAAAGGGAATGAAAAAATTCTAACGCTATATAAATCAGGTCACTATAGACTTACAACCTTTGATCTTTCTAATCATTTTGAAGAGGACATGGTGCATATTGAAAAATGGCATCCAGAAAGAGCCCTCACCGCTGTATATTATGACGGTGAGAAGGAATTGCATTTTGTTAAACGCTTTTTATGTGAGGTGACTTCGGATAAAAAAGTTGGATTCATCACAGAGTCAGCAGGATCATACCTTGATATTGTTTCCACCGCATTTCTTCCAAAAGCAAAAATTGTCTACAATAAGCTCTTAAAGGAAACTAAGAATTTACCCGATAATGAAATTGCATTAGCTGACATGATCGAAGTAAAGGGAATGAAAGCGCAAGGAAATCAAATTACTAAATTGAAAGTAAAGGAAATCGTGCTTACAGAATCTATTGAAGGAACTGAGCCTTGGCCAGAAATTGTTAAAAAAGTATCTTCTGAATCAGAGGATGGCTCAGAAGATTCGGAAGAATCTGATGAATCTAATGATAACGACAATGACGATGATGATGATTCACCGACAATAGAATGGGATATTGAACCCAAAATTGACGATGAAGGTCAAGCAAGTTTATTTTAAATTTTAAGTAGAGAATTAATAAAGATTAATTCTCTACTCTTTTCCAAGTTTGTGTTCTGAAGAATGGTCCGATATATCCACGAACATTCAAAATCTTATCATTGGTTGGTTCCAACCACATTTTTGAAGTATAAACTTTTCCGTTAGCCGGATCCAAGATTGAACCATCCGCCCATTCTTCACCATTCCATTTCAAGTTATTCACAATTTGCATTCCAACAATTTTCTTGTTCTTATTGTCACCCGAGCATTTTGTACATTTTGGATCATCTTCTCTTCCTTCTTTTGGATAAAGCTTGATGATTTTACCGTATAACTTGCCATCAACTTTAAACAAATCAACAATAGATTTCTTTTTACCGGTGTCGTCATCAGTGGTAGTCCATTGTCCTACACAAGTAGCCGTAGATGAAGTAGATTTATTCATGAACAATGTAAGAACGCTTACTAAAAGTATTGATTTCATATTTATTGTTTATTTAAAATTCGTAATTAAAAACTTTTCAATTATTGTTTTCCCATTCGGAGTTAATATAGACTCAGGATGGAACTGAACACCGAAAATAGGTAATATTTTATGTTCAAACGCCATAATAATATTATTATCGCAGATTAATGTCGTAGTCAATTGACTGTCATTCGGTAATTTAATAGCCCAACTATGATACAATCCTACTAAAATTGGTTGCTCCAACGAATGAAACAAAATGTTATCATTACATTTTATACATTCAACTTGTTGTCCGTGTTTTACTTCATTTAAATTATAAAGTTTTGCACCAAAATAAACGCCTAAAGCTTGATGACCTAGACATATCCCTAACATTGGAATACTGTCATGATACATAGCAATCATTTCCATAAGTTGCCCCGCATCCCCCGGTAGGCCAGGTCCAGGAGAAATAATAATCCTATCAAATTCCGCAACAGCGGACAAATCTATTTCGTCATTCCTCCAAACAACAACCTTGTCGGTAAATAATTCGGCGTAATGAACGATGTTATAGGTAAAGGAATCGTAATTATCTATTACTAAAACTGACACTTTTTTCTTGTAAAATTACTAAACTTGCGGATATTATGTTCCTTATTTGGATCTTTACCTAAAAAATACAATGAAAAAATCAATTTCTATTCCCAACGCTCCCGCACCTATTGGACCTTACAGTCAAGCCATTTTGGTTAAAGACACGCTTTATGTAAGTGGTCAAATTCCTTTAGAGCCAACAACGGGTGAATTGCAAGTTGGAAGTATTGAGGCCGCAACGCATCAAGTATTACAAAACATAGAAGCGTTGGTAAAGGAAGCTGGAATGACTATGCAAAACATTGTGAAATGCTCAGTTTTTTTAAAAAGCTTTGATGATTTTCCACAAATGAATGCTGTTTATGCTACGTATTTTCAAGATAATCCACCTGCAAGAGAAACCGTTGAAGTGGTGAAATTACCAATGAATGCTATGATAGAAATTTCATGTATTGCTGTAGCATAAGATGGAAAATGAAAATGGTATAAAACTTTCTGTAATCATTGTAAATTATAACGTCGCTTATTTTTTAGAGCAATGTTTAAATTCGGTATTAATAGCTGCCAAGAAAGTGGAAACCGAAATTTATGTGGTGGATAATAATTCTGTGGATGGCTCCGTTGAGATGGTCCTAGAAAAATTTCCTACAGTTCAACTCATTGCAAACAAAGACAATAAAGGATTTTCAAAAGCAAACAATCAAGCCTTACTGATAGCCAAAGGTGAATATCATTTACTTCTAAATCCTGATACGGTTGTTGAAGAAGACACTTTTATAAAAATTGTAGATTTTATGGATTCCCATCCGAATGCAGGTGGCTTAGGGGTTAGAATGTTGGATGGAAAAGGGAACTTTTTACCAGAGTCAAAAAGAGGTTTACCTACTCCTGCGGTTGCATTCTACAAAATATTTGGTATCAGTAAATTATTTCCGAAGTCGAAGCGTTTTGGTCAATATCATTTAGGCTATTTAAGTGAATTTGAAACGAACAAAGTTGATATTCTTTCCGGTGCTTTTATGCTCATGCGTAAAACCACTTTAGCCAAGGTTGGGTTGTTGGATGAAACCTTTTTTATGTACGGAGAAGACATCGATCTTTCTTACCGAATCATAAAAGGCGGCTATGACAATTATTACTTTCCAGAAACCAGAATAATACATTACAAAGGAGAAAGTACTAAGAAAAGCAGCATCAACTATGTATTTGTGTTCTATCGTGCTATGGTCATTTTTGCTGAAAAACACTTCTCGAAAAAGAACGCAAAACTTTTTTCATTTCTCATCAATTTAGCCATTTACTTGCGCGCAGGAATGGCTATTGGATTTAGATTCTTAAAACAAGCCATTCTACCTATACTGGATTTTTCAGCAATTCTTTTCCTATTACTTTATGCAAGTATTTTATGGAATAGTAACGGTATACAATTTAACGATCTTGCTTTAAAAACCATGCTACCCTCTTATGGTGCGATTTGGTTGATATGCAATTTGTATAGCGGGACTTACGATTTTCCAATGAAAATAGCCCCTATTTTTAAAGGAACGTTCATCGGTACTGGGCTCATTTTGGTACTGTATGCTTTAGTACCAGTTGACTTTAGATTTTCTAGAGTTTTTATCTTACTTGGAACAACTTGTGTATTAAGCTATTTCATCGCTTCGCGCTATTTATTGCACTTAATTATTGGGAAAAGATTTAGTTTATCTCACACGTCAAACAAAAGGTTTGTTATTGTTGGTTCGCTGGAAGAAGGGAATCGCATTGAGGCAATACTAAAACAAACACATCAAATCATTGAGTTTATTGGTCGTGTCGGTATTGAAAACGAAGACAAAAAATGTTTAGGAAATGTGCAACAACTTGCAGAGATTCAACAAGTACATAAAATCAATGAAATAATTTTCAGCGCCAAAGATGTTAGCTCCCAAACTATCATCCAATGGATGTCAGAAATTAATGTCTTGAATTTAGATTTTAAAATCGCTCAACCTGACGCTAGCTTTCTTATTGGTAGTAATTCGATAGAAACAGCCGGTGATCTTTATGTTCTAACGATAAATAGCATTTCCAAACCTTACAACAAAAGGATAAAACGTAGTTTTGATTTCTTTGTATCTTTGTTTTTAATATGTACCGCTCCAATTTATATTTGGAAAATAAAAAACACCAAATTCTTCTTAAGTTTGCTTAGGATATTCGTAGGAAAAATGTCGTTTGTCGGCTATCAAACTAAACAGGTAACTAAGGTTAAGCTTGGGCTTTTTTCACCCAAATATTTGGTAGAATCTAGTGTAGAAATGGACACTAACACAGAAGAACGCGTTAATTTACTCTATGTAAGGGATTATAGCATTACTAAAGATTGGAAAATCGTATTAAACGGTTTAAAAGCGAATCTTTGATTTCTTAAATCATCCAAAAACAGGAAATTATAGCTTTATTTGTTTTCTACAATTCTACCCTAATTATAGGTATTTTTATGTTCCTAATCTATTGAATTTAGGGAGTTTACTGTAATTTGCAAAAATAGCAACTCGATTAAATCTTCTTCTTCTATTTTTTACTTACTTTTGCACTCAAATTAGCTTGAAAATCATGGCACATATCGAAATCAGACTTCCTAAAATGGGAGAAAGCGTTACAGAAGCAACTATTACCAATTGGCTTAAAAATGTTGGTGATACCGTTGAAATGGACGAGCCTTTAGTTGAAGTTGCAACAGATAAAGTAGACAACGAATTACCGTCTGAAGCAGCTGGAATATTAATTCAACGTTTATTCGATAAAGACCAAGTTGCTCAAGTTGGTGATGTAATTGCAATAATTTCTACAGGCGGCGAAGATAAAGCACCTGCTCCTGTTGCAAATACTGCTGCTGTAGCTGCTGTTAAAATTGAAGAAACAATTACAGCTGCGAAAGATTTGGTGCAAAACAGTGCACCGATAGCCAACGGCGAAGGTAAATTTTATTCTCCTTTGGTTAAAGCCATTGCAAGCAAAGAAAACATTGCACAGCATGAATTAGATACGCTTGCAGGTTCTGGTCTTGGTGGTCGCGTTACGAAGAAGGATGTTTTATCTTATATAGATTCTCGTGGTACTGCTACAGCAGTTTCACCAATAACTGAAACAGCAGTTGCAGTTGTTCCTTCTTTAGCTGCTCCTTCTTCTGTTGTTGCTTCAGGTAATGTTCCTGCATTTATTGCCAACATTAAAGAACCTGTTGTTATACCACAACCAGGTGATGAAATAATTGAAATGGATCGTATGCGCAAGATTATCTCTGAGCATATGGTTATGTCAACTTTGGTTTCGCCACATGTTACTTCATTCGTTGAAGCCGATGTAACCAATATTGTTCTTTGGAGAAATAAAGTAAAGAAAGAGTACGAAAAGCGCGAAGGCGAAAGCATTACTTTTACTCCAATTTTCATGGAGGCTGTTGTAAAAGCAATTAAAGATTTCCCAATGATCAATGTTGCCGTTAGCGGAAACCAAATCATTAAACGAAAAGATATAAATTTAGGAATGGCTACAGCGCTTCCTTCAGGTAACTTAATTGTACCCGTTATTAAACAAGCGGATAGATTAAACCTCACAGGTATTGCAAAAGCAGTTAATGAACTAGCCAACAAAGCAAGAGGTAATAAATTGAAGCCAGAAGATATTCAAGGCGGAACTTACACAGTCACAAATGTTGGATCATTTGGTAACGTGATGGGAACTCCAATTATCAATCAACCGCAAGTTGCAATTTTAGCCCTGGGTGCGATTCGTAAAATTCCTTCGGTCATTGAAACACCTCAAGGCGACTTTATTGGAATTAGACACAAAATGTTCTTGTCTCATTCTTATGATCACAGAGTTGTTGATGGTGCTTTAGGCGGAATGTTTGTAAAACGTGTGGCTGATTACTTAGAGCAATTTGACATCAACCGTGAATTGTAATTGATTGTAACTTATTAGTTTAAAAACCGTAAAGCTAAAAATTCAAAACCGAATAACACTAACCACTATGAAAAACACATTATTAATACTATCATTATTTATATCAACTGTTACTTTTTCTCAGTTAAAGGAAGCTGAAGTAAGAGCATTAGCAGAAAAGGGCGATCCACAGGAATTAGTTACTGAATGTTCTAGAATGCTCATGGAGGATTACTATTATCATGCAGAAATATTTGCAGATAAGTTATTAACTATTGAGCCGGAAAGTGCCAACTACAATTACCGCAAGGGATATATCATTATGGCGGGTTACAATAACTTTTTAGGTGCTCTTCCATACTTAAAGAAAGCTGAAGTGAGTTTGAATAAAAATTATGACATGTATTCAGCAAAAGAAAAAAGCGCTCCACAAGATGTTCTCTTTCATTTGGCGCGTTGTTATCATGCAAATCATCAATTAGAACTTGCATCTGAATATTATCTTAAATTTATTGCGCAATCAAACCAGAAATCACCCTTAATTAATGTTGCGAAATTGAATATGCAACAGTTAATTGTTGCGCGTAAAAACTTAGATAATCCGAGTAAATCTAGATTAAAAAACTTAGGGACTACAATTAATTCAGTGAATCCCGAATATTCTCCAGTAATTTCATTAGACGGTTCAGCCTTATACTTTACTTCTAGAAGAATGTGGGCAACTGAAAGTAACGAAGAAGATAAAAATCCAAGAACTAATGAATACCCAGAAGATATTTACGTTTCGTTCTTAGATGTTGAATCAAATTGGGAGACACCTATCAAATTAGAGTTCTGTAAACCTGAACAAAATGAAGCTACAATGGCTGTTAGTTCTGACGAAAGAAGAGTTTACCTTTACCAAGATACACAAGGAAATGGTGATGTTTTCTACTCTGATTTTGAAACAAACAAATTTTCAGAAGTTGAAAATTTCAATGCAAGTGAAGTAAACACAAAATATTGGGAAACACACTTGCATGTTTCTCCTGATGGACAACAAATGTTCTTTGTTTCAGACCGTCCTGGAGGATTTGGTGGACGTGATATTTACCGTATTCAAAAACTGGGAGACGGTTCATGGAGTAAGGCCCAAAATCTTGGAGAATCAGTAAATACGAAATATGACGAAGAATCACCGTTTGTCTCGATCGACAACAAAACATTGTACTATTCTAGTAACGGAGATAAAAGTATGGGTGGATTTGATGTATTCATTAGCGTACGTGATGAGCAAAATAAATGGAGTAATGGAATCAACTTAGGTTCACCAATGAATTCATGCGGTGATGACTTATTCTACACCACTACTGTGGACGGATTAACAGGTTATTTAACTTCATGGAGAGTTGATGGTCAAGGAAACAAAGATATTTACGAAATCAAGAATGATTACCTTGGACTTAAAAATATTGCAGTTCTTAAAGGTGAAATTGTTACTGTAGGTAATGTTCCACTTCCAGAAGACGTTGCTATAACAATTAACTGTAAAAATTGTGGTGACGAAATTTCTAGAACCGTTTTTCCAAGACTTCGTGACGGATCATTCTTTAGTTCACTTGAGCCATGTAGGGAATATGAATTGATCTTCCACTATACGGGTGGCAAGAAAGAATTCTACAGAGAGACTATCGAAACTTCTTGTGATAAAGAGTACCAAGAAATTGTTCGACGAATCATATTAGACGTAGAAAAGATGGAAGTTATTCCTGAACTTCCTGTTGCAGTGGTTGACACCGTTAAACCACCAAAAATGGAAGAATTGGAGTACAAAAACACTTTTGGCTATGATGAAAATGACAAAAACTTCAAAAGAGGTAACTTACTGAAATTTGTTGCAGACGTTGAAGCTCAATTAAAAGCAGGTCGCCCAACCATTACATTAATGATCTATTCTTCTGCTTCTAAAGTTACAACTAAGAAATTTGCGAATAACCAAGCGCTTGCAGAAAGTCGTGCAAATAATATGATGGTAGAGGTTTCGAAACTTATCGCTAAGAATCCAGCATTGGCTGCTAAAGTGAAAATAGAAATTGCGGATGCATCAGTTAATGGTCCTGATTATATCTTTGGTTCGAGAAACGAAAAAGAGAAATATTATCCTTTTCAGTATGTAATGATAAAGACTAAGTAATTAACTTAATTCTTAAAAGCCGCCCTCCGCTAGATGGGCGGCTTTTTTCGTTTATAACCAACACTACATCCATTTTATTAACATTTTATAAAAAAAATAGAACTCGATCATCGATACGTAGCTCGATTTATTATCTTCACAAAAAATAGAATATTTAATGGCTATAGCAAATACTCTTATAAAATCCAGAACATCGAAGAAATTCATGCTTATTTTTGGAGGTATTTTACTCCTTTCAATTTTCATAGTAGTATATTTCAGATATTATTATGTTTACAGTGATGGTACCCGTGTTGGAATTTTATATAAATTTTCTCGTAAAGGAGCTGTTTTCAAAACGTTTGAAGGAGAAATGATGTTACCTGGATTAAGATCAAGAGCGAGCTCTCCCGTCTCAACTAATACTTTTAATTTCTCTGTCACCGATAAAGAATTGGCTAAAAAATTAACCAAGTTACAAGGTCAAGAACTTGAATTGCATTACAAAAACTATAATAATGCGCTGGTATGGCGTGGAGATTCTTACAATGAGCAAGAAGGCCAATATGTGGTAGACAAACTTGAACGAATTATTAATAAAAACCCAAGAAGTTACGGATTGTAGCTCAAAAATCATGACATTATCTTTATCAAAACCACTTGCTTTTTTCGACATAGAGGCAACAGGACTTAATATTTCAACGGATAGAATTGTAGAAATATCCATTATCAAACGATTTCCTGATGGAAATAATGAAAAATTTCACCTTCGTTTAAATCCAACGATACCGATTCCAGAAGAAGTAAGTTTAATTCACGGAATTTTTCAAAAGGACATCGAAAACGCACCAACTTTTGAACAAGCAGCAGAAGACATAGCAAATTTTATAGCAGACGCAGATCTTGTGGGTTACAATTCAAATAAGTTTGACATACCAATGTTGGCAGAAGAATTTCTTCGAACCACTTCTGAATTCGATTTATCCTCGCGTCAATTTATTGACGTTCAAAATATCTTTCATAAAATGGAACAACGCACGTTGGCTGCAGCATATCAATTCTATTGTAATAAAAGTATTGAAAACGCACACACCGCTGATGCCGACACGTTAGCGACCTATGAGGTGTTGTTGGCTCAAATAGAAAAATATCCGAGTCTAGGTAAAGATGTAAACACCTTGGCTGAGTTTTCCAAATTTGGTGAAAACGATCGCTTAGACTTTATTGGACGTTTAGTTAAAAATAAAGAAGGCTTAGCGTGCTATAATTTTGGCAAACACAAAGGGAAAACAATTCTTGAAGTAAACAATGTTGAACCTGGTTATTATGGTTGGATGATGAATGGCGATTTCCCATTGTATACTAAGAAAATTCTTAAACAAACCATGGATAAAATAAAAGCTGAGCGGAACCAAGCAAAACTTCCCGATCCGGCTAATTTCGAGGATAAATTAGATCTGTTAAAAAATAAATTCTCTAAATAATTTCAAAGCGCTCTATTCTAAAACAAAACCAATAGTATGAAAATCATTTGTATCGGCAGAAACTATAGTGAACATGCCAAAGAACTTAATAATCCATTGCCTTCCAAACCAATGTTTTTCTTAAAGCCAGATACTGCACTACTTAAGGGTGGACATGATTTCTTTTTACCAGATTACACAAAAGATTTGCACTACGAATGTGAGGTTGTGGTAAAAATCTCAAAAGCAGGTAAACATATTGCTAAAGAATTCGCGCATACCTATTACGACGAGATTGGATTAGGAATTGATTTTACAGCAAGAGATTTACAGGAAGAATGTAAAAAAAATGGACATCCTTGGGAAATAGCAAAATCATTTGAAAATAGCGCTCCAATTTCAGAAAGCTTCATAAACAAAGCAGAACTTGATTTAGCAGGAATCAATTTTGATTTAAAACTAAACAATAATCTAGTTCAAAAAGGTAATACAAAAGATTTCATCTTTGATATTGACACTATTATTAGCTATGTTTCTATCTTTATTCCATTAAAAACTGGGGATTTAATTTACACTGGAACTCCCGCTGGAGTTGGTCAAGTTAAAATAGGTGATGAACTTACAGGTTCACTAGAAGGCCAGGAGATGTTTCGTTTTAAGGTAAATTAATCCATTTACCATCACTCATAAACTATGACACACGAGATTAAAATCGATATAGAGAAAGAAAGAAAAGAAATTCTCAGTGCTTTTTCAAGCCTGCTTAGAGCAACAAAACACCGCTCCAAGGAAGACACGAAAATGATCCGAAAAGCTTTCGATATTGCGGTAGATGCGCACAAAGACATGCGTAGAAAATCTGGAGAACCCTATATCTATCACCCAATTGCAGTAGCGAGAATATGTGCCGAAGAAATGGAACTTGGTCCAACTGCTATCGCTTGCGCCCTATTACACGACACAGTTGAAGATACTCATATCACCTTGTATGATATCGAAGATCACTTTGGAGTTACCGCACGTAGAATTATTGATGGACTAACAAAAATTCCTGAAATTTTTGATGAACATGCTTCATTACAAGCTGAGAATTTCAGAAAAATGATCATGACCATTTCTGATGATTTAAGGGTTGTATTGATTAAGCTTGCCGATCGCTTGCACAACATGAGAACATTGGATAGCATGAAACCTGATAAGCAACTAAAGATTGCTTCCGAAACCAAATTCTTATATGCCCCGCTCGCCCATCGCCTTGGTTTAAGTTCCATAAAAAGTGAACTCGAAGATTTGGGAATGAGATACACTGAGCCAGAGGTATATCTTCAAATTGATAGTAAACTTAAATCAACCAAAGACGCAAGAAATCGCTTCATACGTAAATTTGTACAACCAATCAAAGAGGCACTTCAAGCGGAAGGATATGTTTTCGACGTTAAGGCACGTACAAAGTCTATATCTTCTATCTGGAGAAAAATGAGCACAAAGAATCTTCCTTTTGAAGAAGTTTTTGATCTTTTTGCTATCCGCATCATTTTAGAAACACCTATAGAACTAGAAAAACCTGATTGTTGGCGGATTTATTCATTAATTACTGATTTCTACCAACCAAGTCCGGATCGCTTAAGAGATTGGATTTCTACACCGCGCGCCAATGGATATGAATCATTACACACCACAGTGATGAGTCCTGGAGGTAAATGGGTGGAAGTTCAAATACGCTCACAACGTATGGATGAAATCGCAGAAAAAGGTTTAGCAGCGCATTATAGATACAAAGAAGAAACTGGTGAAGTTGGGGAGGATACTAAATTCGATAGATGGATAGCTGAAATTCGTGACCTACTTGACCAACCTGATACCAATGCCTTAGAATTCGTAAATGACTTTAAATTAAACTTGTTCAACGAAGAAATTTATGTTTTTACACCAAAAGGCGACTTAAGGGTTTTACCAAAATCCTCCACTATACTAGATTTTGCTTACGATATACATACACACATTGGAAACACATGTATTGGAGCAAAAGTTAATAATAGATTGATGCCGTTTAGTCATGTGTTAAAGAATGGCGATCAAATAGAAATAATTACCTCTGACAAACAACAACCAAAAGAAGAATGGTTGAAACTTGTCGTGAGTGCCCGAGCAAAGCAAAAAATTAAAGGCAGTATCATAGATGCTAAGAAATCGATAGTTGACGATGGAAGATCCACTTTGCAAAAACGAATAGAAAAATTTGGAATTATTTTCAACAACGAAAACATTCTCAAAATTGCGAAATTCTACAAAGTTCCTAGTGCAATGGATCTTTATTTCAGAATAGCAAAAGCCAAAATAGATCTAACCAAATTACGAGAACTTGAACATCAAAATGGCATCATTAAAGGAGCGAATGAAGTTCCATTAGGTCATGATAAAGACGAGTCAACCATTCTAAGTAAAATAAATATCAAGAACGATGTTCTAGTTGTAGGCGATGATTTTAAAGATATTCAATACCGCCTTTCTAAATGTTGCAATCCAATTCCAGGGGATCAAATTTTTGGCTATGTAAGTCAAAATGAAGGAATTAAGATTCACCGAGTTAATTGTAAAAGCTCAATTAATTTATTGTCTAAGAACGCAAACCGCTGCGTAAAATCTAAATGGAAATCTGAAATCGTTGAAGAACAAATTGCTTGTTTACGCTTAGTTGGTATTGATGACATTGGAATTGTGAATGCGATAACCGAAATTATATCCAAACAGCACAGTGTAAACATGAAATCAATTTCATTTGACTCCAATGATGGCGTATTTGAAGGATTAATAAAAGTGTACGTTTTTGACCGTGAACATTTAGAACAGCTTATTCAAAAATTTGAAATGGTGGAGGGTGTTAAAACAGTTGATCGTTGTGCAACAGAAAAAGAGGATAACTTTTGATAACTGTTGATAAAACAACTGTAAGAAAACCGTAACTTTGCATCTTTGCAAAAAATGGCAACACCAGAATTACAAGATAAGGTCCATAGTATATTTTCTTCATATTTGGAGCAGCATACGCATCGGAAAACTCCCGAACGCTTCGCTATACTTAATGAAATCTACAATTACGAAGGGCATTTTGACATAGAATCTCTTTATGTTAAAATGACGGCTCAAAATTATCGTGTTTCTAGAGCGACTTTATACAATACCGTGGATCTTTTAATTGCCTGTAATCTAGTACGTAAGCATCAATTCGGTAAGAACATAGCCCAATTTGAAAAATCCCACGGCTCAAAACAACACGATCATTTGATATTTACAGATACAGGTGAAGTAGTTGAATTTTGTGACCCACGTATTCAAACCATTAAAGCCACAATCGAAGAATTATTTGGTGTAAGTATTGACCATCATTCACTCGTTTTTTACGGTGAGAAAGTAAAAAAATCAAAAGACTAGATTATGGAAAAAAACTTTGAAATTATTCAAAAAGATGGTTTTCATGAGATTACTATAATTGGTAAACTTTTACAAGAAGGCATTGCCGACGAATTATTAGTTGCCTTAGAAAAGAATTTAGAGACGGGTGAATTGAATTATTTGCTTAACCTTTCCGAGTTAAGCTATGTCAACAGTTCAGGTATTGCGCTGTTCATCCGCATATTAACAAAAATAAGAACAAAAGGTGGTGAGTTAGTAGTGCACAACCCGAATTCAATTATTCAAAAATTATTCACTATTACCAAATTAGATCAAGTTTTTCAACTCGTTGGTTCTACACAAGAAGCAACAGATTTTTATAAGAAATGAAAGTAGACGTATTATTAGGCCTTCAATGGGGCGACGAAGGAAAAGGGAAAATTGTTGATGTTATCACGCCCGGATATGATATTATTGCACGCTTTCAAGGTGGACCAAATGCTGGTCATACCTTAGAATTCGAAGGCATTAAGCATGTATTACATACCATTCCTTCAGGAATTTTTAGAAAAAATGTAATTAACCTTATTGGTAACGGTGTTGTGATTGACCCACAGGTTTTCAAAACTGAAATTGATAAATTGATTCCTTTTGGCATCAACATCAACGAAAGATTAGTTATCTCGAAGAAGGCACACCTTATTATACCAACACACAAATTGTTGGACGCTGCATCTGAACATGCAAAAGGTAAAAACAAAATTGGTTCAACGTTGAAAGGAATTGGACCAACATACATGGATAAAACGGGACGTAATGGATTGCGTGTTGGAGATATTTTTTCTCCAAAGTTTAAAGAAATGTATGACGCCTTAGTTGAAAAACACCTTGGAATATTAAAACACCACGAAGGATTTACATACGATTTAGCTGAACTTGAAAAGCCTTGGTTCGTAGGTTTAGAATTATTAAAAACAATTCCTGCGGTAGATTCTGAACAATATTTGAATGATGCCTTGAAGCAAGGTAAAAAAGTTTTAGCTGAAGGCGCTCAAGGTACTATGTTAGATATTGACTTTGGAACTTATCCATTCGTAACCTCTTCTAACACCGTAACTGCAGGTACTTGTACTGGTCTTGGTGTTGCTCCTTCAAAAATTGGAAGAGTAATCGGTATCTTTAAAGCGTACTGTACACGTGTTGGTTCTGGACCGTTTCCTACGGAATTGTTAGACGAAGTTGGAGAAGAAATCAGAAAATCTGGTAACGAATTTGGATCGACAACTGGTCGTCCGCGTCGTTGTGGTTGGATCGATTTACCAGCAATGAAATATGCTATTATGATCAATGGCGTTACTGAACTTTCAATGATGAAAGCAGATGTATTGGGTGATTTTGATAAAATTCGTGTTTGTACACATTATAAAATTGATGGCAAGCTTGTTGATTACTTGCCGTACGACATTACAAACATTGAAATTGAGCCTGTATATCAAGATTTAGAAGGATGGAAATGTGACTTAACTGAATTAAGTGACTATAAAAATGCTCCTAAAGCGCTAAAAGATTACGTTTCATACCTTGAAAAAGAATTGGAAACGCCCATAACAGTTGTTTCTGTAGGTCCAAACAGAACGCAAACATTGATGAATGATTAATATCAAATTTATATCAAAAAAACGTGCGCTCATTTCGAGCGCATTTTTTTTGATGTGCTTTACTTTTACTTCCTCTTGCTATGGTCAAATCTTAGAGTTATTGCCTGGCGCAGAAAAACTAGCTTATGACGAAGCCACTGGAAGACAACGCTTGATTGGAGCCGTAAATTTCAATTACCAAGGAAACACTATGTATTGTGATTCTGCCCATTATTACCAAAAACAAAATATTGTTCACGCGTACGGTCATGTACATATTAACAAAAATGATACGCTGAATTTATTTTGCGACTCGTTGTATTACGATGGAAACAAGCGACTTGCCAATCTTTATGGCAATGTTTCTGTCCGCGATCAAGACTATAAAATTACCACCCAACAAATGGATTACGATGCAAAAAATAGCGTTGGAATTTATCGAAATTGGGGACGCATCGAAAGTTTAACGAGCACAGAAGTGCTCACCTCAAAAGTTGGGTATTTTTATCCTAATTCTAAAAATTTATTCTTTAAAGGCAGTGTAAAGTATAAAAGTCCTGAATATACCATGACTACGGATACATTACGCTACACCTATACCACGCAAACTGCCTACTTTTTTGGTCCAACAATAATTCAGGGAAAGGAACTTTATGCTGAATGCGACCGTGGTTACATGCAAATGGATAAACAAATCGGAAGTTTTGAAGGCAATGCAAAATTAATTAAAGACGGTAAAGAAGTGACAGGGGAAAAATTGTTTACGGATCAAACCACTGGAATTTCGAAAGGATCTGGTAAAGTGGTAGTTAAAGATACTGCAGCCCAACAAACGATGCGGGGCGAACAATTATTCTCGAATGAAAAGTTAGGTTACAGTTACATCACAGGAAACGCCATGGTAGAAAAATACACGAAAAAAGATACCTTATTTGCACATGCCGACACCTTGCATTATTACCAAGACACACTCCAAGAAGGCATTGCAATTCGCGGTTCTAAGCGTGTAAGAATTCTCAAAGGTGAAATGGCGGCAATTGCAGATAGCTTGTATTATGATTTTGTGGGTGATGTTGTAAAACTCTACCAACATCCCATAATTTGGGCTAAAAATGGCGAATTGAAAGCTGATTCCATGCGCATTTTCATGAATGACTCAACCATTAGGTATGTCGAAATAATACAAAAGGCGACGGTAATAATGGAAGTTGATTCCGGAAGATTTTACAACCAAATTGGTGGAAATAATATGTTTTGCTATTTTGAAAATGAAGAATTGAACCGAGTTGATGTTAAAAGTAATTCGCGTACGATCTTTTTCCCTACAGAAGAAAATAAAAACGATACTGCAATTATTGTCAAGCGCATTGGTATGATGAAAATGTATTCGAAAGACATTCGTGTATACTTAGACTCTGGAGAATTGAAAGGAATAACTTATTTGGCAAAACCTGAAGGTTCATTTTTTCCTTTGGAACAAGTAACAGAAGAAAATCGAACGATTGAAAATTTCTCTTGGCAAGATAGTTTACGTCCTAAGTCGCAAGCTGATTTAGTGGCAATAAGTCCGGAAGAAATTCTAGAAAATGAAGCAAAGGCAGCGGCCAGACTTGCAGCGGAAAAAGCAAGTTTAGAAAAAGTACGGTTGAAAAATGAAAAGGGGAAAAAACCTTCAAAAAAGAAAACCAAAGCAACTAAGAAATGATGCCTACAGTGTAACATAAACCATAATCTCCGCTAAGGATTGGAATGACATCCTTCTTGTATTTTCGCAAGAAGATAAAATGAAAAGCCTGTTAAAGCGGCCAAATAAATAAGCATGAAAAACACACTTCAATTACTCGTTTTCACATTTCTACTGCTCCAGATAGATTGCAGTGCACAGGGAATTTTTTCTGGAAAATTAGTTTACAAAGGAACATTAATGAACGTTGCGGAAGGCACCAAAGATTCGAGCGAATACATTACGATTTTTTGCGAAGACAGTTTAACGCGCACAGAAACCTTCAACGAACAAATTGGAAGACAAGTGTATATTGAGCATCTTGGCTTGCACAAAGGATATCTTCTACTCTACTATCAAGGAAAGAAGTTCGCCATTCAACAACACGATACGTCAACTACAGCAACAGAATACACCTTCAAAAAGAAGTTTGGAAAAAAGAAAGTAATGGGGATAAAATGTAAAAAAGTCATGGTTTCACACCCAAAATTTACCGCACCTATGTTGATGTATTATGCACCAAAAATCAGTTCAAAATACAACAAAGCCGTGAAAGGAATTGGTGGCTTACCCACCGATTATTATTTAAGCAGACCCGAAGGATTGATGCATTATGAATTGGTTGAATTCTCAATTACGCCAATAGATCATAACCTTTTTGGCATTCCTTCTGATTTCAAACGCATTACTTTTGATCAGTTTTTGGAGCAGATGGATGTGAAGTAGGGAGATGAAATAAGTAATAATTCTATACGCAAATGACGAAACAATTAGCACAATTATTTATTTTAGTAATAATCTTTTGTTCTTGTAAAAGAAATATTGATTCGCATCCTGAAAGACTCGAAGTGAAAATAGAAAGAGTTACATTCGAATACGATTACAACTTTGACGATGTTTTAAGTTTCAACAATAATTATTTGTTTCGGAATAGCTGTTCTATAGATGATTCATGCGAATTAATTCTTACTGATAAGAAAATTAATGTCAATCAAAAAATCACAAAGTATCTGAATGAAAAAAGATTCCAATTACGATCAATTTGGGTACATAAAGACACCGTTTTCGGAAATTGCTACACCAGAATAAATGATAAAACTATAGGACACACGATTTATTATTTTACATTACGAGAACATTGTTGGAAACAGTTATACGCAGGAACTATTCAAAAAAAATATTATAGCTCATTTAATTTTGATCTAGATATTCCATTTTATGAGGATAAGCACTATAGAATTAGAACGATAAGTGATGGCGAATTTGGAGGAGCTACTTATTTTTTTAACAAGAAAACAAACAAAATATTTAGTTGCCCGACTAGTGACGTAAAGTCAATTCATAAAATTCAAAATATTTATTATATCTTAAGTAGCTTACCACATATGTCAGGTAGTACTCAATTAATTTCCATTGAAAATCCAGAAAAACTATTTCACATAAAATCGATGCAAAATATTGATTTAGCGGCTTGGCATTGGAATGAAGAAGACTTGAAAAAAGTACCAAATTGTGATCAGGGAGTCACAACACTTATTGATACTTCAGAGATTTTAACTTCTGCATCATTTGTAAAAAACAACACGATTTATTGTATTTATTCAGACCTAAAAAAAACATATTTAGGTTATGTAAGTCACAACAAAATTGTGAAGATTAAAGAGGTGTTAAACAAAATCACTTACTACGGTAATACACG
Source organism: Crocinitomicaceae bacterium (assembly GCA_043720875.1). Lineage (GTDB taxonomy): Bacteria > Bacteroidota > Bacteroidia > Flavobacteriales_D > Crocinitomicaceae > JAYSRU01. The sequence goes on along the minus strand of JAYSRU010000211.1, from coordinate 4,667 downwards.
AAACATTAAATCTAATCCATCATTGTTTCCTTTTAAAGCACAAAGAAACAGAGGTTTTTTTGAAATATCAAACTCAAAAATTAGAATCGTCACGCTCAAATAAAGCGAAAAATAACTAAGAATGCTTAAATTCCAAAAACAACTCATGAACCGTATTATAGAAATCTATAAGCGCTTGTTTCATGAACGCCATGTACCACATATTTAAGCCATTTGCATTCTTTCAACAATTGATTTTCTCTACATTTTGTGGTTACAATGGTTACTACAACTTCATTCTTTCAGTAAAATAAACGCAATAGTCCTATTAACTATTCTATTCATTGCCAACTATTTAATTTACAGCTATACAAAAGTAGCGTTAGGATTCAAATTGAACAAAACATTGGTATTGCTCTATTTTGGTTTACCCATTTTACCAGCGCTCTACTTAGTTCTTAAAAATTCTATCCTAAATGTTTTTTCTGCTTTTTTGATGGTATTTAGATCATCAGGAAATAATGTCTTTGTATTGATCAAATAGAAATCAGTAATACCATTAAGATTCAAAACCGTCACTCATTGCACTTCACCAAAAAATCAATACATTTGGGAATGATAAAATTCTTCACTTCTGTTTTACTCTTATGTATATCATTCTGTGCTACTGCACAAAAAATTGACACTTCTTTTCTAGATCAAATGTATAAAAATGCTTTGCAAAATGGAAAAGCGCACGAAGACTTACGTTCTTTATGCAAAGACGTTGGGGCACGTTTGTCTGGAAGTGCGGAAGCAGAAATGGCCGTGCAATGGAGCTATACAAAAATGAAATCGTATGGATTTGATACTGTTTACCTCCAACCAATTATGGTAACCCACTGGGAAAGAGGAAACAAAGAAGCTGCTTGGGTCAAAAAATCAAATGGTGATTTAATTAAATTGAATATCCTTGCGTTGGGTGGTTCCATTGGTACAAATGGCTTATTGGAAGCCGAAATTGTAGAATTTGCATCCATTACCGAATTACAAAAAGCTACACGAGCGCAAGTAGAAGGGAAAATTGTTTTCCTCAATCAGGCAATGACGGCTACAGAAATAAATACTTTTAAAGCCTATGGTGCCTGTTACCCAATTCGCGGAGACGGTGCCGTTGAAGCTGGTAACTTAGGAGCTGTTGGAGTAATTATTCGTTCGTTAGCTATGCCACTTGACGATCATCCGCACACGGGCAGTATGCATTACAACGACTCTGTTCAAAAAATTCCAGCAGGCGCAATCTCTACCAACGACGCTGAAATGTTGAGCAAAATGCTTAAGTCAACTACGTTGAAATTAGTACTTGAAATGGATTGTCGCAACTTCCCTCCCGCTCCTTCTTCGAATGTAATTGGAGAAATTTGGGGAAAACATAAAAATAACATCATCACTTTTGGAGGTCACTTAGATTCATGGGACACCGGTGAAGGTGCGCACGATGACGGAGCTGGTTGCATTCACTCACTCGAAGCGCTGCGCTTATTGAAGACACAAAATTACAAGCCAAACAATACCTTACGCTGTGTACTCTTCATGAATGAAGAAAATGGTAATGCTGGTGGTATGGCGTATGCTCAAATTTCAAAAGATAAATTAGAGAATCATATTGCTGCAATAGAAAGCGATCGTGGTGGATTTGTTCCACAAGGCTTTAGCTGTGATGGCAACGACAAACAAGTGCAAGAAATGAAAAGCATCGCCAAATACTTTAAAAAGTATGAAGTGTATGAGTTCGAAAAAGGATATGGTGGAGTTGATATAGGTCCGTTAAAGAAAGTATTTATTGGGATTCCATTATACAGTCTGGTTCCCAACTCACAACGTTATTTTGATTTTCATCACGCGGAAAGTGATGTGTTCGAATCCGTTAATAAAAGAGAATTAGAATTAGGTGCAGCAGGACTTGCAAGTTTTGTTTATTGCCTAGATATTCTTCACAAATAAACCATAACCCAATCACTCAAAACAGTATGAAATTAATACTTTTAGCGGTACTTACCTTTGCATTAATTGCCTGTAAAACCACAAAACAGATTAACCTAGACAATGTTCAAAACATTAGATTAGAAAGTCCTGCAGGAACGGCTGTAAACTACAACACTCCTTTCGAAGCAGCGGTTATTTTAACACTAATAAAAGGAGGACCCATTACGTTGGAGACTAGCAAGCATTTTTCGAGCAGTGCTAATATTTCTATAGATCCATCAGTAGGTAAGGCAACATTAATAACAAGACCTACAACTTTTGACCAAACCTATGAATTGATAAGTTTAACATTAACTGATAAAAATGAAGAATTTGTATCGTTCAATGATACCGTATTTCTTAATTTATCTAATGGTATTAACATTGGCGAACGTCTCAACAAATCACAACAAGGTGAAACCGGTAAATCACATGGTAATTCACTATTTTTCAGAGACGGAAAGAATGGAGACATTGGTGGTATTGGTGGCGTTGGACTAAAGGCAGATTCGTTGGAAATTAGAATTTGGGCAGTAAATAATGTTTATTTTTTATATGTTCAAAATTACACGCAAGATTGGATTGGGAAATACAAATTGAATGGAATGAGTACGATTAACATAATGGCTTCTGGTGGTGAAGGTGGAAAAGGTGGTTCGGGTGGAAATGCAGGTAATGGAAAAAACGGTGAAGAAACAGATAAGGAAATTAAGTTGCCTGGAAACGGTGGAAATGGTGGAAATGGTGGTGCCGGAGGATCAGGTGGCGCTGGAGGCAAAGTTAAATGCATGATTCATTCTTCAGCCGACCAAATCATTCCTTATATCAATTGTAACGTTAGCGGAGGTATTGGTGGAGCTTCTGGAACTGGTGGGAAACCTGGAAATGGTGGCACCCCACTAACTGGTCAAGTTGCAGGTAAAACTGGACTATTTGGAAATGGAGGAACAATTGGTTCAAATGGATTGAATGGAGTCTATACCTTTGTGCACAGCGAGTTTGATATCAATTTATATAAATAAAATACACTTCATCAGAAAAGAAATAGCTAGACTATTTTATCAAGCCAATTTCTCGTAAGCGTTCATTTAAATATTCGCCCGAAGTGATATCGCTGTATTGTTTCGGAGTTGCTTCAGTAATACATGAATTCAAACAATTCAATGATACATCACTTTTTGGGTGACAGAAAAACGGCATCGAATAGCGTGGTAAATGCATCAACTCCTTTGAAGGATTAACTACTCTATGGGTTGTAGACACTAATTTATTATTGGTTAAACGCTGTAGCATATCTCCAACGTTAATAACAATTTGATCAGCACTCGGTTTTGCTGCAATCCAATTTCCTTCACTATTTTTTACTTGCAGTCCATCGGCACTTGCTCCAATAAGCAGCGTGATAAGATTAATATCTTCATGTTCAGCTGCTCTTACTGCATCAGTCGGAATTTCATCCGGGTTTTCGATTGGAAAATAATGTATCGGTCGAAGGATAGAATTTCCATTTTGAACCTTATCGTCAAAGTAATTATTTGGTAAAGACAAATAATCTGCAATAGCACGCAATAAATTTATGCCAGCATATTCTAATGATGCGTATAAATCCACAGCATATTTTTCAATCCCGGGCACTTCCTCAACAAATACATTTGACGGATACATATCAGCCATTGAAGGATCATTAACAGTTTGTCCGATGTGGAAAAACTCTTTTAAATCTCCTGTATTACTTCCCTTCGCGTGTTCCTTACCCTTTCCAGTATAGCCACGTTGTCCGCTCAAGCCTTCAATCTCATATTTTTTCTTGGTGGCGTCTGGCAACCCATAGAATTCAATAAAAGCGTTGTATGACTTGTCTATTAGTTCTTGCGAAACACCGTGATTCTTAACTATTGCAAACCCAATTCCGGAAAAACAATCTCCTAATTCTTTTGCAAATACTTTCTTTTGGGCATCAGTTCCATTAATATATTCATTTAAATCTACCGTTGGTATCGCACTAAAATTCATACTAAAGATTTTTTTTGGTTCTAAGTGATGCGAATTTAAAAGAATATTTGGAGTTAGACAACCTTACCTAACCAATAATTGAATAAAAATCAATGTTCAAATAAGAAATAAGCTCACTATATTTGCAAAAAAATAAATATAATGCGTGTATACCTTGATAATGCGGCTACCACCCCTGTAGCTCCTGAAGTGATTGAAGCAATGACTCCTTATTTAGGAGAATTTTTCGGAAACCCATCTTCTACGCATTATTACGGTCGTCAAACAAAAGGCGCAATTGAACAGGCGCGTAGAAACATTGCAAAATTGTTAGGCTGTTCTCCAGCAGAAATTATATTTACATCTGGTGGAACTGAAGCAGACAACATAGCAATCGCAACGAGCGTTCAAAATTTAGGCGTAACCAGAATTATCACTAGCGCAATTGAACATCACGCTGTTGGACACACAGTCGATGCTTATTGCAAAAATGGCAAGGTTGAATTATGTTTGATCCATTTGGATGCGAAAGGAAATATAGATTTGAATCATTTGAGGTCTTTACTTGACATGAAAATAGAAGGCAAAACTTTGGTTTCTCTCATGCACGCTAATAATGAGATTTCTACGTTACTACCGATAAATGAAGTTGGCGATCTTTGTAAACAATACCGGGCATTTTTTCATTCTGA
>JAYSRU010000210.1:0-3343 GCA_043720875.1 Crocinitomicaceae bacterium | reverse complement strand
TTGTAGTTACATGGGTATAAATTTCTGTTGTTTTGCTATTAGCATGACCCAATAAACTTTGAATGTACCTTAAGTTGGTTCCGTTTTCTAATAAGTGGGTTGCAAAACTATGGCGCAACGTATGCACACAAACTTTTTTAGAGATTTTGGCTTTTTCAACCGCAGCTTGAAAAACATTCTGAATGCTTCGCGTTGTATACTTATCTCCAAATTGCCCTTCAAATAAGTAAAGTTTTGGTTGGTGTAAAAGAAAATATTCTCGTAAAACGGTCAATGCCTTTTTAGAAAGAAGTGTATAACGGTCTTTCTTGCCTTTTGATTGCTCAACCCTGATTTGCATTCTGTTAGAATCAATGTCTTTGATTTTTAGATTAATGCATTCCGAAATTCTCAAGCCTGCGGAGTAAATTATCATTAGAATCGCTAAATGTTTTACGTTACTAACCGCTGCTAATAATCGTTTTACCTCTTCTTCGCTCAATACTACTGGTAAAGTAATTTCCTTTTTTGGACGATCAATGAAATATGTTTTTCGCTGTCCTCCTAAAACACGTTCATAATAAAATTTAATTGCATTAATCGCTTGATTTTTCATAAGAAATTGACACATTTCGTTCCATTACCAAATGCCTCAAGAACGCTCGAATATGCCCTTCATTTAATTTATCTAAATCAACTAAATAATGATAATTGAGGTAGTCTTCTAAGGTGCTTTTATAGACTTTTTCTGTATTTACACTGTAGCGCAGTTCTTTCAGTTTTAATAAAAATTCTGGTGGACATTTTTTGTAATTAGGTATTTCGAATTCACTTATGCGTTTGATTTTTGTACCTAACTCTGGTTGCTCCTCTATAAATTGATGACTTAGATTGATTTCTGCTATTATGCTAATGAGCGCATCTCTTTGCACTTCTGAATAAGGAATTGACCACCATTTATTTTTAGCATCCCAACTATTATAAGGAATTTTCTTTATCACGCGCAACAATTCTTGATTGAATCCAAAAATAATTCGTAGTCTTTGATTAGTTGTTCTCAGTAAGATTACTTCGTTTCGATTCTTAATTATAGGTTGAGATGTATTGCGTTCTACCTTTATTTCTTCTTGTAAATTTTCAGTATAAACGTCAATTCTGTCTTGAAAATATGTTTTAAGTAAATCTAGGTTTCCAGGATAATTTGGAATAACCCAATGAAACCAAGTATTATCCCATTTGGAATAAGATAGGCTTCGAATAAATGCAATGTCTTTTAAATTTTTCGGTATTTTCAAAAATATGCGGCGTTCGAAAACATCCATTTTTATGGCACTGTATTTCTCTGAAACTATTGTACTTCCAACACAACTAACCTTATTTTCAGTATTCATTTTCTCCTTTTTTACTATTAAGGTAGTCAAAAAGTTGAATTAAAAAATCAGTTTTATGGCGTTTATTTGCAAAATCGGGCGGATATACGCATGTTTTTAACCAATTCTATACGCTCGACCCCAGACAGGAGCGGCATCTCCCGATTTTTATCGGGAATACAGCGTTTGGCTGGAAATGGGCGCCAAAAAAACAGGTTACAACATGGTGTCATTCACCTCAAAACTGTGGGCCGAAAATTCGACAAATTCGAGCATGGCGCTGTAACAGTGTTTTAAGTTTTGTTCGGTAATGCAATACGGTGGGTTTAAGAATATTACGTTGCCTAGCGGACGGCAAAGCATGCCTTTGGAGAGAAAGAAATCGTAGGCCTCGGTTCCTTTCGAACTGAAATACCCAGCGCCTTCTTTAGTCAGAAATTCTATTGCGATGATAGTTCCCAAAACGTTACACTTTATACCTGCCAAACCACTAATCTTTGACTTAAACTCTTGGTGAAGCAACTCTATGTTGCGCATGTTGTTTTGGGTTTCTTCTTCTAAAAAAACTTCTATGGAGGCACAGGCAACGGCACAGGCTAACGGGTTTCCGGTATACGAATGTCCGTGCAACATGGCTTTTACTTTTTCTTGATGCAGAAATTGATCGTATATGGTTTGGGTGGCAACCGTTAGGGCTAAGGGCAATGTACCACCTGTCAACCCCTTTGAAAGGCAAACAATGTCGGGAATTTCATTGAGGTGATTCATGGCAAAGGCTTTACCTGTTCTGCCCCAACCTGTCATAATTTCATCAAAAATCACAATAACGTTATGGCGCTTGGCGCTACTAACAATAGCATCCAACAGGTGCGCGTCATATACCCGCATGCCTGCACTCCCTTGTATTAATGGCTCGAGCAATAAAGCCGCAAATTCATTGGTTTTAAAATAATTTTCACATAAATCGAGTATCATTTGATGGTTATCGCCATCCGGAAAAGGCAAAAAATCTACATCAAAAAAGAAAGATTCGAAGGGTTTATTAAAATAGCCCCTTTGACCGGCAGACATGGCACCAAAAGTATCTCCATGATATGCCCCATCCATGGCTAAAATACGCGTTTTTACTTCATTTTTATTCGACCAATATTGAACAGCCATTTTAAGTGCCACTTCTATTGCGGTGCTTCCATTATCAGAAAAAAACACTTTTGCAAATCCTTCTGGTAAGATACGTATCACTTTTTCAGCTAATTCAACCGCTTTTGGATGCGTAACTCCCGCAAACAATACATGATCCAATACCCTCGTTTGGTCGCAAATTGCTTTCATTAATTTGGGGTGATTGTGTCCATGAATATTCACCCACCATGATGAATTACAATCAATGTACTTGTTGCCATCTTCTGTAAACAACAATTCTCCTTTTGCATTTACCACCACCAGCGGATCGTTGGCAGTTAAGGCTTGCGTAAACGGATGCCATACAAATTCTTTATCTTTATTTATAATTTCGCTCACAAATAGGCTAATTTAGATTCTAATAATTTTGCTTGTGCTTGAATAAAACTAGCGTCCATTTTGGCAGCTTTGGGAATATTAAATAGGAACTTCCCTCCTGCTTTTTCAATGGCTTTTTTGGAAGATTCTACTTCGTCTCCCGAACTGATTAACCCAAAAACTTCCATGTTTCGTTCTTTCAAAAGCGCTAAACTCATCAAGGTATGATTAATGGAGCCCAAATAAAAGGATACTACTAATACCACGGGCAGGTTGAACCGTTGGATTACATCTAACAAAACATCGCCTTTGTCATTGATCGGAACAAACAACCCACCAGCGCCTTCAACGATTAACGAACCTTCTACTTTGGGTAAATCGAAATCAAGCAAGTTGATCTCCACTCCTTCTTCGCTTGCTGCAAAATGGGGTGATGCGGGCGTTTTCAGCTTGAATCTTTCAGGCAAAACCGTAACTTTTTCGCTACACATTTC
>JAYSRU010000209.1:0-9571 GCA_043720875.1 Crocinitomicaceae bacterium | reverse complement strand
CTCATTATTTGCTCCTGCAAACTCCAAGATAAGTGTTTCTTTGTCGTAAGAACAAAGTGATATGTCCATTCCATCTTTTACGTCGGATTGACCTTGTGCACGGAATGAAGTAATCACAATTTCTCGCAATTTATCTAAGATTTCTGATGGCTTAGACAATTTAAATTCATTTGTAGCGCGCAATAATCCATTGTTCCCAACGATACTTACTAATGCACCCGGTACGCCATGACCTGTACAATCTACGGCTGCGAAAATAATTTTGGATTCTATTTGTTTGGAAAAATAGAAATCTCCAGAAACAATATCTTTGGGTCTGTAAAAAACAAAATGCTCGTTGAAATGTCGCATTAACTTATCTTCTGCTGGAAGAATGGTTTGCTGTATTCTTTTTGCATAAATGATAGAATCTAAAATGTCATTGTTTTTCTTTTCAATTTCTTCTTTTTGGTGTTCAATTTCTTGCGTACGCTCTTTAACTGTACTTTCTAGTTTTATGTTTTGAGATACAACGCGCTGTGTAGATAATTTAGTGATTCCGATAATAATAAGAATACCAATGATGATGTAAAGCGTGTATGCCCACCATGATCTGAACCAAGGTGGAGAAATTGTGAATTCGAAATTACAAGGAATACTTTCTTGATTATAAATGTTCTTTGAAATCACTTCTAGTGAATAAGTACCTTCAGAAAGTTTTTCGAAATTGGCGGTATTCAAATTGCTCCATTCCGACCAGTCATTGTAGCCATTCAATCTATACTTATAAAGCATTGCTCCTGCTAAAAAGATATCTGTATGGAAAGTGAATGACAATTTATTACCATTGAAATTGACCGCTTCAGCGAGTTGTTTATGCGTAATGTTGTAAGCAACTACAGTTCCAGCGTTAGACATTTTGGAAATAAAAGTCCTATACGGTTTAAGCAAGTTCTTGATTTTTGATTCGTTATAAATATAGATACAATCACTCGCGCTTAACCAAGTATTGTTTTCTGATTCATTCGCAATTCCTAAAATAACACTGGTGTTACCGAAAAATGACAAAGGCCAAGATGTCCATACGTATTTGCCGTTACTTCTTTCTAAATAGCCAGTTTCAAATGAATTCTTTCTATCCTTAATAGTGGTTCTGATTTCGGCCGAAACCCATAATTTGTTTCCGACCGTCGACAGTCTAGTGACTGTAAAATATTCTCCAAATTTAGTATCAATAGCGTCAAATGGTTTAATTACCCGTGTTTTAAAATCAAAGGTGTATAACCCAAAAGTTGTTCCGATAAATAAGGAGTTGTTATATATCGACAGGTAATAACTCGCACCAATCATTTCCTTTTTTATTCTATTCACTTTATCCTTGTCATTCTTGAAAAGAACAGTTGGGTCAATTGCATATTTTTTATGTTTTTTAGTAGCTATGTCATATTCAAAAAATCCATCTTTTTCGGAAGTGAAATAGACTTTGCCGTTATGTTGTGCAATACTGATACTCTTAGATTCTGGAATTTCAAGCAAAATTTTACTTTCCCATGCACCATTCACATACCTAATTTGACCAAGTCCGTCTTCTAGTCCTACATAAAAAACGGTAGGATCAATTTTGGATTGCTCAATTATCCAAGCGTAAAAATCACAAATATATGTTGCTTTTCCTGTCGCTATATCGATTTCGAAAATTGCGCTTCCAGCAACAGCAATCGTTTTCTTGACAGTGGAACTTATGCGGTATTCACTCACTTGAAAACATGCTTCGTTGAGCAGGTTTGATTTTTCAAAAATATAGTTATTTCCTTCTTTTTTTGAGGAATACAAACCGCTTGTTGTTGCAATAACAGGCATTTGATTCACAAATGAAATATTTAATAAATTGGCAGCCTTGATACCGTCTAGTTTTGAAAAAGAGGTGATAGGGGAAGAGAGTTCTAGAAAGTGAACACCAATATCTTGTAGGCACCAAAGGTTAGATAGTTTGTCAAAAAATAAATAATTGACAACTAAATCTTGTAAATTATCTAGGTCGTTGTAAATTCTAATAATTTTCCCAGAAAATTTATCTACCTCTAATACACCCTTTCCGTCAGTTGCAACGAATAAGCTGTTTTTATGTTCGGTCAAATGAACAACATTGTAGGTGTTTAACTCAGGAAAGGGGTTAGCTGTTACATCGTTCCAAAAGTATTGATCTCCATTTTGGACGATATAGAAGGTTTTAAAATTGATGTCAAATAAAAATGTCGTGTCGTTTCTTAGGTATGAAGCTCTTACATTTTTTAGTTCAATATGAGGAGGTGCCTTAAATTCAGTTGTTTTCAGAGTTGTTTTATCAAAAAGATAATACGTTGGGATACGCGTTTCTATGTGCCGAGAAACTAAAAGCACGTGTCGTTTAAGTTCAGTTGAAGTTTTTACCGTGTTGCTTGCTTGTATTGGACTGTTCAGCTTTGAAACTTTGCCTTGTTCAACAAGGTACAAGCCTTTCTCAGCGATATATAGGAATTTCTCTTTACCAAGTTCAACAATGTTATAAACGTCACCTATCTCATCTTCTTTGGTTGATATTTTATAGGCCTTGTAAATGTATTCTCCAATGCTGTTTACTTCTAAGTAGCCGAAATTGTTTGATTTTCCGACAAGAATTTTGTCATTTTTGGTTTTTATTATTATCCACGCCGCCCCTTTGCTAAGAATTTCATTTTCGGCTTTGTTTTTACGTACTTCAGAATTGATTTTTTGCCAATTACTACCATCAAAACTTAAAATAGATGCTGTAGTGGTAAAAAACAAAGTGCCATCCTCACCTTGACAGGTGCTGGAAAATTGTCCGGGTTCTGGTAAATCTTTGTTTGTAAAGGATTTACTTGGGTATCGACCATAATTTTTGGAATTTTGAGCATGACCAGTAGTGGTTAATAAACCAAAACTCAGCAAGAACAAATGTATTACGATATTAAAATTGATACGCATAGGTACTTCAAAGAACATAAAAAAAAATGGATTATTTTTCAATTTTCAATGAAATCTTATTGTAATGAATAAGTGATTTTTGAGTTTTAACAGATCTCGTAGAAAAAATGAATTTGAACCTACAGAATGTTACACGTTATTAGTGATTTCTTTCTTCAGATTTTCGAGACAATTGTGCAGCGCATACGAGGTTCCAAAGTGCTCTAGCTCCTACGTTTGCATCCCAATCACCGCTATCTCCCGGAGAAACTTCGTTTAAATCAAATCCAATGATTTTTCTTCCTGATGAAACAACTTTAAAGAATAAATAGTTGATCTGCTCTAGGTCGAAACCACCAACAACTGGTGTTCCTGTATTCGGACATAAGTTAGGCGTTAAGCCATCAATATCGAAGCTGATGTAAACGTCATTGGGAAGCGATTGCACGATTTCATTTACAAGCGTTGACCAGTTTTTCCCTTCGTAACTATCTTGTTTCAATTTGTAGTCAAAAAATGTTGTAATCCGCGAATCTTGTTCAATTAGATCGATTTCAGATTGTGCCACGTCTCTAATTCCAACTTGAACTAATTGCTTTAAGTTTTTACATTCTGCCAGCACATTAAACATGATACTTGCGTGAGACTGAGTAAAACCTTCGTAGGCATTTCTTAGATCTGCGTGTGCATCAATTTGCAATAAACCCCAATTCTTGTATTTTTTGTCAAGTGCTTTTATTAATCCTAAGGGAGTTGAGTGCTCACCACCCAAAACCGCAACAAGTTTTCCTTGATCAAGTAAAGCTGTAGCTCTTTCTTCAAGATTGTCGCACAAGTGTTTTTGCGTGAGGTTAATTTTATCAACGGTTGCTTGATAGGCTTCATTGTTTTCGAGACGCCCACCTTCTTCCAAAAATTGAATATATGCAATGCCTTCTTTGCACAATTCGTCATTAATGGTTTTCCACTCTTGAGAAATGGGAGACATAAATACCTTGGTTTCCCATGCCTTTTCAAGTTTCGGATGATAAAAATCTAATTGGGTAGAAGCGTCTAAAATAGCTTGGGGTCCATCACTGGTTCCTTTTCCATAAGATGCGGTTGCGTCCCAAGGAACTGGAAGTAAGATAATATTCGCTTCTGCTTCCGTTACTGGAAAACCAAAAATATTACCATTCGCAATTCCAACACCATTCGGATCAAATTCTTGACTCATTATTTTTTAAGTAATGTTTTTACGAAATTTGGTGTAGCAAAACTTCCTTTGTGGATATCACTGTTGTAATATCTAAGACCTTGTGCTTCAGTAAATGCATCAATCTGATCTATGTTTTTTGGATTTTTCACGTCAATGTCACCTTTAATTCCATATTGGAAACTCCACATTCCTGTAGGATAAGTTGGTACAAAGAACAAAGAAACTGGTGCTTTGTCAGTTCCAAAAAGGTCTTGTAGGGTGTGATTTAATTCTGTGAAAGCTTTTTCGTTAAACTTTGGAGATTCACCTTGTGCTATAAGAATTCCGGTTTCATTTAATGCATCGTAGCAATTTTGGTAAAATGACACGGAGAACAATCCTTCTGCTGGACCAACTGGGTCGGAACCATCAACAATAATGATATCGTATTTTTCTTTCGTTGTTTTTGCGAAATCAATTCCATCACCAACAATCAAGGTTAATTTGGGATTATCGAAAGCAGCAGCAATGGTTGGCAAAAATTCTTTACATGCATTAATTACTTCTCCGTCAATTTCTACCATTGTAACTTTTTCTACGCCAGGATGACGTAAAATTTCACGTACTGTTCCTCCATCTCCTGCGCCAATTACTAATATATTTTTAGCGTTACCGTGGGCAAACATAGGAACATGTGAAATCATTTCGTGGTAATGAAATTCATCGTTTATGGTTGTCATAACCATGTCATCCAAGGCCAACATCATTCCGTATTTATACGATTCAATGATCCGCACACGTTGGTACGGAGACTGAACGTCAAAAAATACTTCACCAGTGAATCTTAATGAAAGGGCTTGGTCGTCATCTTTATCTGTAAACCAAACGTTACGGGTGTAAAAGTCTGGATTAGCCCTTTCTCCTGCTTGCGAACGCATCGATGACATATCGAAATCGTTACGACCTAATAGGTTTAAAGAACCTCTTTTCATTTCAATGGCGCCATAATTTTTAGCACCAAAAGCTTCTTTTAAAAAGTCGAAAGAAATCCAAGCATCCATATCTCCACAGGTAAACAAATCTACCGCTGCATAACCATATTCTGGCCAAGTATGGATAGCAAGATGACTTTCTTGAATCACAACAACACCAGAAACTCCAAATGGAGAAAAGTGATGAAAAGTAGAGTTGATAACAGTTGCACCTGCTTTTTGAGCTGCGAGTACCATGTCGCGTTCGATTGCAGTTACGTCGTTCATTATATGCGGGTCGCAACCCATGAATTCAACTAAAATGTGGTTACCTAATGCGTTTGACATTTACTTTCTAATTTTAAATTTGGCGCAAATGTACGAGATTTGTATAGTTTTTACGTTATGTTCATCTTAAAAAAATGATAATTACACCTGAATTAGACTGACCAATATCTTTCAGACCGAATTAATTCTCTTTCAACTTCCCTTTTGGGATCATGTACGTGCGTTGTGTTGGATCATAGAAGAAGTGGTATTTTTCTGCACCAATTTTTTCAATGATCGGTGTAAACTTGGTTTTGTCTTCAATCTTACTGGGTGAATAATTTAATATTTTGCCGTCGTAGATGATAATATCCTCTTTCGTAGAAGCAGGATTAGGCTTGTATTCAATTACTTGTGCTTCTGGAATTTCGTCTCCAATTTTGTCAAATACATTCCATTGGAACATTTTTACAGGCTTGCCGGTTTCCAAGGACATCCAGGTCCAAAATCCTGCATTCATTAATCTATATTGTACAATGATTGTTTTAAATCGCATCGATTCGATGTTGCAAAACTTAATTTCAAGTTCACTTTTTGGAGAACTTTGAATGATGGTAGGGTGTGTAAATCTTTTCGTTGCCCCGTCGAAAATCATAATGAAATTGTAGGGTCCGGCATATCCCAATTCAGCAACTTTAGCTGGGTTTTTCGAAGCGCTAGCATCAAGTTTTGCACGTTCGAGTAAGTTGATCGTGATTACCGCATCCATGATTCCGTCGTCATTCAATTGTTCAAATACGGTGGTTGTATCGAATTTTTCATCCACACCAATCGTTAATCCCGTTCTTATTTCTTGTGTCATTGCATTAGAAAAAACCCATTTTTCTGAAGTTGTTGTAGGGTTTTCTTTTGTAACAATGGGCTTTGGCTTGTTGTCGGTTTCACAAGCAGCCAGAATTAATAGAATTGGAAATATTCGATTTATCATACTGCGAATTTAATTAATTTTTCACGTAGGAGTTCTATTTAAAAAAGAAACTCCTGTAAAAATGTTTTACAGGAGTTTCCAAATGTTTGGTCGAATTGGTGTTATAGTTTAACCCAACGCACGATTGAATGCATGTTTTGATCATTCAAACGAATAACATACATACCAGTTTGTAGATCACTTGTATTTATTACAGTGGTTTTAGTTAAAACAGTGCTATAAATTAGCTTCCCATCGGCAGTCAAAATTTCAACCGAAAGCAATGGATTTATCGCTTCTAAGAAACTGATGGTTAATTCATTTTTACCTGGGTTTGGAAATAATTGTAGCATTGGAATCTCTACATTACTTAATCCAGCCATTGCAGAAGCACCATCACAATTATCGTCAATACCATTGTCAATAATTTCAGTTGCTCCCGGATTGACTGCCGCATTGTTGTCGTTACAGTCCGTGCTATTTGCAACATAACCCACAGGTGCCGAACAAGCCATTTGTGTCACAGCTAGGTTACCATACGTGTCATTATCAAGATCTTGGTAGAAAGTTGTAGGAGCACCAATCGCATTATTGAAGTCATTACAATCCGTGCTATTTGCCACATATCCAACTGGAGCAACACAAGCAATAATGGTATTAGTTAAGTCTCCGAAACCATCCGCATCTACATCACCATAAAACGTTGTTGTAGCAACACCAATTGCATTGTTATTGTCGTTGCAATCCGTATTATTTAAAACATACCCAACAGGTTGAGTACAAGCCAACATCGAAATCATGGAACCAAATCCATCTGCATCATTGTCTTGGTAATAAGTAGTAGTTGGCGCAGTAACAAGGTTGTTATTGTCATCACAATCACCAGTTGTTAAAACGTAATTTATGGGTTGTAAACATGCTGTTTGCATAACTGCTGAACCAACTCCATCATTGTCAATATCTTGGTACCAAATTGTATTTGGATTAACTGCAATGTTAGCATCGTTACAGTCTGTGTTATCGCTTACAATTCCTGCACTTACGCTACATGCCAAAACTGGCGCAGCGTTATCTCCAAAACCATCTCCATCCGCATCCGTGTAGTATGTGGTAGGAGTTAAAGCATTGATGAACCCTTTAAGTGTGACATCATCCATTCTGTACGTTGCGGTTGTGGTAAGCATATTGGTTACGTAAAAACGGAACGTAGTAGCAGTTGTTAACGCGTTGAATCCAACAGGTAATGTTAACGTTTCTGTTTGTAAAACATTTGCCGCTGCCATGGTAAATGACCCTAAGTCACTGATGTAATTGTCAACACTTGATCTTACGATGATTGTTGATGTGCCACCAGCTGCACTATTTTTATGCGTGAAAATTAATTGTGTCAAATTCAATGCTTGACATGCGTCAGGAGTTACAGTGAATTCGTTGTATTTTGTTACGTCTATCGCAGCTCCAACAGTCCATCCAGAATTATTGAACACGTTAGCAGTTGAAGCACATGTTCCACCAGTATTTGAATAACCGTTGAACGTTGCACCAATTGGCTGAGTAGTTACCTGGTTGGCTGTAACTGGGCAAGCAGCTATTCCTGTAAATTGATACATTCCTAAGGTAGCACCAGCAAGCACTAAATCAGCACCACTACAATCTTCATCAATACCGTTGTCTGGAATTTCAATACCTCCTGGGTTTATAGCTGTAACTGCATCGTTGCAATCCGTATTATTTAAAACATATCCCACTGGTTGCGAACAAGCAACTTGAGAAGTTGAAGCGCTTCCGTACGTATCACCATCTGCATCTAAATAATAGGTAAGTGCAGCGCCAATCAAGTTGTTTGCATCGTTACAATCAGAATTATTGGCAACATAACCAACTGGTGCTGTACAAGCAACAATCGTAACGGAAGGGTTACCAAAACTATCCAAATCTGAATCAGCATAGAAAGTAGTAGAAGCAATTCCGATAAGATTATTGTTATCATCACAATCATTACTGTTGGCAACATATCCTACAGGCTGTGAGCACAATAATTGAGTTACTAATGGGTTTCCTAAACCATCTACATCTGTATCGGCATACCAAGTCAATATTACAACATTGTCATCCACCAACGAGTTACAGTTATTGTCTAAACCATCGCAAGCTTCTGCTGCTCCAGGATTAATAGCAACATTATTATCATTACAATCTCCATTCAATGCCACGTATCCAACAGGCGCTGTACAAGCCACGATAGACACGGCAGTGTTACCGTATGTGTCGCCATCAATATCTTGGTAAAATGTTGTTGAAGCAATTCCAACTAATACGTTTGCATCGTCACAATCTGTTGCATTTGAAACATAACCTACTGGAGCTGAACAAGCAATCGTTGATACTAATGGGTTTCCAAAACCGTCTAAATCTGCATCTGCATAGAATGTCAATGTAGCCACTGTAATTAATGCATTATTGTCGTTGCAATCATTCGCATTTGCCACGTAACCAACTGGTGGTGTACAAGCCGATAACATAACTAATGGATTTCCGTAAGTATCAGCATCAAAATCTTGATAATACGTGATTCCTGATCCAACAAGACTATTTGCATCATCACAATCAGTACTGTTCGATACATAGCCAAGTGGGGGCGTACATGTATTGATGAACGTTGCTATGTTTCCAAATCCGTCACCATCTGCATCGATGTAGTAATTTGCTAAAACGTTGGTTGTAGCTGCTCCATTTAAGGTAACATTGTCTTGTCTAAATGTTGTTCCAACAAGATTAATTGAAGTGATGTAAAACCTAAAAGTCACTGCACTTGTAAGGTTTAAAAATGAAGGAGGAAGGGTTAAGGTTGGAGTGGCTAATGTTGAAGTGATAGCATTAGTAGTAATGTCAGTCGTATATCCGTCTAAGCTTGAACGCAATGTTAGTGTTGCGGTATTCGTTGTCCCACTCAATTTTACAACAGTAGAAATAGAAGTCAAGTCTAAACGTGTACAAGCATTGGGTGTAATCGTAAACTGATTATATTCTGCTAAATCAATTGTTGCGGTTAAGTTCCATGCGCTATTATTAAAAACATTTGCTGTAGACGAACAAGTTGTTCCAAGTGTACTAAAGGTACTAAAAACAGCATTTGTCGGTTGAGTTGTGACAGCATTAGCTGTAACTGGACAAGCTGCTATTGCCGTAAAAGTATATTGACCCAATTGAGCGTGTATTGTTGATGTCCGCAGCAATAGTGAAAGT
>JAYSRU010000208.1:0-9603 GCA_043720875.1 Crocinitomicaceae bacterium | reverse complement strand
GTTCTAACTTAAAACTTGCTTCTTTTTCTTTTGCAAGTTCATCAAGCACGGCAAAACCGACATTGTGTCTAGTGTTTGCATACTGAGTACCTGGATTTCCTAACCCGATGATTAAATATTTCATGTTAATTAATGGAAAGCAAAAGTAAATTAAAAAATTGGAGATGGTGAAAATGTATTCAAAGTCTTTTGGTAAACTACATCAAATCTGAAGCAACAACGTGATATGGGGATTCACTTGAAATTGCTTTTTCCTGTAACGCTTTTGCAACTAATTCAACTTTTTTTGCGCCAATAAGGAAATGTAATGGACCCCATTTTAGGGCATTTTGCATTTTGATCCAGATTGGATCTAACACATCACACCACCACATAATTACTGAAACTCCTTGATGAAAACAAATCGTTTCATAAAAATCCTGAAGTCTTTTAACATCCTCATCCTTCACCCAAACTGTTTCAATTCCCATAAAGCGATAATCATTTGGGCGAATTATATGTTTGAGCACTGGAATTCTTGGAATAACTTTTGGCAAAATTGATCCAAAAATTCCTGGAAATCTTTCAATTATCCAATGGGCATGTTTGATTGCGGCGTAAGCAACAATTTCGTTGTTTTCATATGCCACAAAATGCTGGCATTTGTCAATATAATGGGGCGTGAAATGTGTCCTAGTATTTTGTGGAAGTAGCATTTCTCGAATGCGTTGTGCTTCTCCGTTTTCTACTTGAACGAGTTGGCATTTTGATTTTGGTTTTGCCCTAGAAAACGTTTGGGTCACTACGTGTCCAATGGTTTGAAAGGAGAAACGGTTAGCTATTTGCCTGCTTCGGTCGTTTTTTGGATCGATATAAGCGTAGATATAATCTGGTTTACTTTCGTATTTCCCGGTCAAAATATTTTCAAAAAAAGTATCCAAAATTTTATAGAAACCAGATTCTTTGCCCGGCTTGCGCCTATTTGATTTCTGAGTTTGGTACTGTTTATCAAAGGCAAAAAAACGCAAATACCAAGCACTGGAACGTTGACAGAGCGTTACGTTAGCCAATGCTTTATCTCGGTGTTCTAAGGTTAAATATAAAGGATTGTCCAATTCCTCAATACGCTCTGCTACATCTAAATGTGTGTATTTTGCTCCTTTTGAACCCAGTATCGTTTTCGATAATAAGTCAATCGTGGAAGCGGTTGGCAGTGAACGAAGGAAAAAATAATTTCCAACTTTTTCTATTAACACGCCATAATAATCTGATGAACAATTTCGGGTGTAATTAGTTTGTTCTCACCCAACGCAAGCCAATTTCTTTCGGTAAATCTTTTTGAAATGAGATCCGCAATTTCGATTTTCGATAATGTATTTTTAGAAATGTAATTATCCAGTTTATTATCCACCCCTAAGATCTGGAAAAATCCTTCTGTTTTTTTAATAGCTTGTTGCGCAATCTCCATTACACCTCCGCTTAACCCCCAAACACGACTTCCATATTGGGCTAACTTGTCCACTTTTGAATTCAACTGATTTTCCCATAATCTCGGGCCGACAATTGCCAATGAAACTGCATGGTCAACGCCTAATAAAGCAGTCAATTCGTGCCCAATCATGTGCGTTGCCCAATCAGTAGATACCCCTAAACGCAAGTGGCCATTCAATGCATTATTGGCGCACCACATTACATTGGATGCCAGTTCATAATCTGATGGATCGTTGATGAGCTTCGGGCCTACTTCAATTAATGTAGAAAGTATGGCTTCTGCCTGGCGTTCTTGCAAAAAATTGGTAGAAGGATACGTAATATACTGTTCTGTAGTATGCGTAAACGCATCAATGACGCCGTTTATTAATTGTTTTTTTGGCAAAGATGCCATCACTGCTGGATCTAAAATAGAAAATTTTGGGAAATTTAATACGCCTCCAAATGCTCGTTTTTCTTTTAGCTCAGCTCTGTTAATTACAGAACCAGTATTCGATTCAGATCCGGTAGCTGGTATGGTTAAAACTGTTCCAAAAGGTAAAGCCTTTGTAAACGATTTACCTGGCATATTTGTAAGAACTTCCCAAGGTTCTCCTTCATAATAAACAGCATTTACGATTAATTTTACCGCGTCGATTACAGATCCTCCTCCCACAGCTAGTATAAAATCGACCTGTTCACTTTTAGCTAATTTAGCTGCACGCATACACGTATCGTATTCGGGATTTGCTTCAATACCTGCAAACTCGATAAGCTCAAAGTTAGCCAACGCTTTTACCACTTGATTATAAATGCCATTCTTATGAATTGAACCCAATCCATAGACCAGCATTATTTTTTTTCCGGTTGTATTTTGACTAATTAATTCAGGTAATCTTTCAATTGTATTCTTACCAAAAACGATTTTAGTGGGATTGTAATGATCAAAATTTAGCATTTTTAGTAATATTAACGTTAATTTAATTTCCACAAATTTATGAATAACTTTCCTTTCTAGGCATTCGGATTCCACGTAATATCGACTTATTTAATTGATTCGTATTGATCCAAATACAGAAATGTTTAAAGCTTTTTAGAAATTAGGCCATGTTAGTTTGGTTTATACTCAGTTATTACTCATCTTTGAATGCCCAACTCGGGTTAATATTTAAATAGAATATAAGAAATGTCAGCAGAAAACAATAGATACGGAGATAACGACTTGCAAGAATTTAAAGCAATCATTCATTTAAAAATGAAGGAAGCACAAGAGGATTTAACTTTACTCAAGGATTCGTTGAGTCATGCTGATAATCATGGAACGGATGATACTGGTCGTACATTTAATATGATGGAAGACGGTTCTGAAACGCTTTCAAGAGAAGAAGTTGCTCAATTAGCAGCACGCCAAGAAAAATTTATTCAAAGCTTACACCATGCATTGGTGCGTATCGAAAACAAGACTTACGGCGTTTGTCGAGTTACGGGAAAATTGATCAAGAAAGAGCGATTAATGCTTGTGCCTCACGCAACGTTGAGCATGGAGGCTAAAGAAGCGCAAACTAAATATTAATACCCGTCCGAATGCTTGCATTCGTTCAATCACAAATTTTACTACGTGAAAAAGGAATTTAAAATCGGGATTCTAATCATACTTGTTGTGCTTATAATTGACCAATCGGTTAAAATTTATACGAAAACTAATTTTTTGGATTTTCCCGATGCCAAAAATTTGGTGGGTTCATGGTTGCAATTTAGTTATGTCGAAAATCAAGGAATGGCTTTTGGAACTACGCTTGGCTCTGGTACTTGGGCAAAATTATTGCTCAGTACTTTACGTGTAGTTTTAATAATCGGTCTACTGTACTACTTCATTACGCACGTTAAACAAGGGGTTAAAATGGAATTCGTTTTCGCCTTGAGTTTAATTATTGCTGGTGCTTTTGGAAATTTGATTGATTCAATGTTGTACGATTACCTGTTTACATTTGACCCATGTATGCGTTACAATGAATTGGAAGGCTCAGGTATTAAACATGATTGTGGATTAATGGGAGCTATCGAAGTAAGACCACATGGCTTTTTACGTGGGAATGTTGTAGACATGTTTCAATTTAATGCCACTTGGCCAAATTGGGTTCCCTACTTAGGAGGTGGGCAAGTGTTTCCTGCAATTTGGAATGTAGCAGATTTTTCAATTTCTGTGGGTGTAATTTATACCTTAATCCGCCAAAAAACAATTTTTCCAAAGCACAAAAAGGTAACCGAAACGCGTGAAGCAATTGTGGATGGCGCAGAAACTGAAGAATTAGGAAACTAATTGCTCGAAGAACCCACCGATTTGAAGTTTTTCGTTGACAAAGTGTATTTCATAAATCCAATACCTATTGTTGCCATTTTTATCCTTTGCTGACATCAACTCGTTATTTTCTGGATGAATGTAGTTTATTGTTTCTTCTCCGACGATTAGCTCGTGTGGAAAGTTTCCAATCAAATGACCGCAATGCTCATTGCCATAATCCCAACCATATTTTGTCGCCAGTTGTTTGGTATACGCATAAAACGCAGCGCCAGTTAATGTTTTATGGTGCAAATCATAGTACGCTTTTCCTTCGTGCCAAGCGGCTTCAACATCTCGCTTCAATTTCAGTTTAATTGGATCTGTTCCGATTACAAATGTTTTACCAACGTCTGCTTCCCAATCTTCGAATACTGGTCCGAAATCAAAGAATAGCACATCGTTCGCTTGAATTGTTAAGTTCGGCGGATTTTCTTTGTAAGGACACAAGGTATTTACACCCGACCTAACAATGCGCTTGTGCCAATATTTTTTAATTCCAAACATTGTAAATGCCAAATCGTACACTGCGAGGTTTAACTCTTTTTCAGTTTTACCCGCAACGATTAATCCTTGTTGTTCTATCGTATCAAATAAAAGTTTTGCTTTTAACTCCGCTTCAATTAATCTGTCAATCATACTTTTGCTCTCAGTTATTCCAAACTTTCTTTAGCATTATCGCGTGAGAAAATTCCTCATTTTTGATTTTAGTGTTTCCTATAAAACCGCCAAGATAACCCAAAATATTGCAGTTTTCATCGATTACTTCAGAAGTGAAGTCGGCACCACAAGTTCCTTGATCAAAAACATAAACATTGCCGCCTTGAAATCTATATTTTTTTACCGTAGCAGAATTTGGGCAACATTCCTCTTTAAAGGTTTCAATTTTAGCAACTATACATGGTGGTGTGTTCGTTACAGATTTTTTACAAGCTCCCATTAAATAAATAGCCGTACAAATTAGCACTAGTAATTTCATCGTATTAAGTTTACTCCAAAACGAGGTAATCCTAAGTTTAGTATCCATTATTGGTTGCCACGATCTTCTTCAAAACAAAAAAGTGAAACCGATTTGATTTCACTTTTTAAAATTGTTCGTTTATTTATCTACCAAAATAACTCTTAACCTGAACTCGACTATTATTTCGGCGCAGAAACTATATAAATTATTCATTTATAGCGCCAATAAATGAACATAGTTCTTTAAAACAATAGAATTTTAAAATGCATTTCAATTAAATTAACCATTTCTTCGTTGAAACCGATCATTTTAGCCCGCTAAAATTTCACGTCCTCTCCTTAAACTGGTCAATTTAGTTGAATTCTGCATTCAAAAGAATAATCCAGTTCAGGTTTTTAAAATAGGGAGAAGTGAATCACATCTCCCCATTTTTTGCATTAAACGATATGCAGTTAAAGTCCGACCTTAAATCAGTCTTATTTAGTCTTGGAGTTCGGGAACAACTCCGGCTCCAAGAGCATCTTTAATTTTAACTTCTAGTTCTTCCATTAATTCTGGATTATCTCCTATTAATGATTTCACGGCATCGCGACCTTGACCCAATTTCATATCACCATACGAAAACCAAGACCCGCTTTTTTTAATTGTTCCGAGTTCTACCCCAAGATCTATAATTTCACCCACTTTAGAAATTCCTTCGCCATACATGATGTCAAACTCTGCTTTTCTAAATGGCGGTGCAACTTTATTTTTTACAACTTTTACTTTAACCCGATTACCAATCACCTCTTCTCCATCCTTTAATTGCGTCGAACGACGAATATCCAAACGAACCGAAGCATAGAATTTTAATGCATTTCCACCTGTAGTTGTTTCAGGATTTCCGAACATTACTCCAATTTTTTCACGCAACTGATTGATAAAAATGACACAGGTATTTGCCTTATTAATAGATCCAGTTAATTTTCTCAAAGCTTTTGACATCAAACGTGCTTGTAAACCCATTGAGCTATCACCCATCTCGCCTTCAATTTCGGCTTTCGGTGTTAAGGCAGCAACAGAATCTATTACCAAAATATCGATTGCTCCAGAACGAATTAAATTATCCGCAATTTCTAATGCTTGTTCTCCATTATCCGGTTGCGAAATTATCAAGTTGGCTACATCCACGCCTAACTTCTTAGCATAGAATTGATCGAATGCATGTTCAGCATCTATAAACGCAGCTATTCCACCTTGTTTCTGACACTCTGCAATTGCATGAATGGCTAAGGTTGTTTTTCCAGAAGATTCTGGTCCATATATTTCAATGATTCTACCTTTTGGAAGTCCGTTAACTCCTAAAGCTAAATCTAAGGTCAATGATCCTGTTGAAATTACTTCCAACGCTTCAATCGCTGTGTCGCCCAATTTCATTACAGCACCCTTGCCAAATGTTTTGTCTAATTTTTCCATTGTAAGTTGAAGCGCCTTCAACTTATCTGCATTTACTTCTTTAACTGCCATATCATTTTTAAATTTTGAGGCCATAAAACGAGGAAACAATGTTTCTTGTGTTTGTCCGACATCGGTTGTTGTTCTTATATTATCGTTTAACTGTTGCAAATCTACCACGGTATGTACGTAAACTATTTACGTTGATCTATTTAATCTTAAAAATATTTAATATTTCTTCTGCATGCTCTTTGGTCTTCGGTTTTTCAATTACCGCTTCAATTGTGCCATGCTCGTTTATAAGGAAAGTTGTTCTAAAAATACCGTCGTATATTTTTCCCATGAATTTTTTTTCACCCCATACGCCAAACGCTTCGATTGTTTTGCGTTCAACATCTGCGATGAGTGGAAAATTCAATTCGAATTTTTGTTCGAACTTTAAATGTGACGCTTCTGAATCAGCACTAATACCGATCACACTAATTCCAGCGGCTAACAAAGCGCTTTCGTTGTCTCTTAAGTTACACGCCTGAACGGTACAACCTGGTGTGTTATCCTTTGGATAAAAATAAATTGCTAATTTTTTTCCCAAATAATCCGACGTACTTACCTCTTTTCCATTTTGATCTTTCCCGAGTAATATCGGCGCAATGTCTCCTATTTTAAGCATATTAATCGTTTTATTAATTGAGTAAAAATTCATAATGATAGAATTTCCGCTCTTTTTATGTTGTAATTTTAATCAAATGTAAAACATTTTTTTAATACATCTACATAATTTGATAAATTATTTGTTATTTCGTTCTTTAGTCCCAATCTACTTATGATCCACGAAAAATTTGTTGAAACTGTTGCGAAAAGGTTGCTCGACACAAGCGGTTCTCTTGAAGATACCTGCGTTATTGTTCCCTCGCGCCGTGCAGTTCAATATTTATTAAAAGCACTTGCAAAACATGGTAAAAAAGTTATGTTCGCTCCTAAAATATTAACCTTGGATGCGTGGGTTAAATCGTGTAATGATCTACCAATTATTACTGGATTACCGCTTGTCTTCGACCTGTACCAGGTTTATTGTGATTTTAAAAAAGAAAAAGGTTTAGCACCAGACAGTTTTGATGTTTTCTATCATTCTGCCGACCAAATTATTAATGATTTTGAAGAAATTGACCGGTATTTAATCGACACCAAACTTATTTTCAAAAACTTATTAGACATTCGAGAGCTTGAAGCCTGGCAATTTGAAGAAGGTAAAACTATGTCTGAACGTCAAGCCATATTCTTAGCCTTTTGGAATGATTTACCTGAACTCTATGCCCGATTACGCAAGAAACATACGGTTGAAAAAATAACCACGAATGCAGCCGCTTACCGTAGTTTGAGCGATTCGATTCAAAAAGTGTTTGCGGTTTATCCGAAAGAAACATTTTTCTTCGTTGGTTTTAATGCCCATAGTGAATCTGAATTATCGATCATTAAACAGTTGGAACAACTCGGTAAGGCGGAAATTTGGGTAGATGCCGACGAATGGTACGTAAACGATAAATTGCACGAAGCAGGTTATTTCATTCGTAAAACCATCGAAGCGCTTGGAAAAAGCAAGGTTAAGGGAATCGAAAATTACTTGTTGAACGACCAAGAACGTACGATTCAATTTTATGAAAGCAGCTCTAATACTGGACAAGTGTTTATTGCGAGTCAATTATTGCAAGCTATTAGCGTAGAAAAATTAGACGACACCTTACTCTTATTGGGCAATGAAGAATTGATTTCTCCGCTGATTCGTAATTTACCCGACCATATTCAAAAAGCGAACATCACCTTGGGGGTTCAAATGAAACACACGCCTTTGCGCTCATGGATTAGTATAATTTTCGATGCTACGTTGTTTTTTAAACAACGGAATGGCAGGTTTTACCACAAGGATTTAAAAAAATTACTACAGCATCCGTTTATCGCCAATGGCTTTAATCCTGAAGAAATAAAATTGATCACGCAGTTTTTGAACGATGTGAAACGGGATCGTCTTATTTACATGAGTTTAGACAACCTTTCCAAAATGTCTGCGAAGTTGCCCAAAATCATATTGCCTGTACTTCAACTCATTGCTAAATCTGAGCTCAGCAATCAGCCACAACAACTAGCAACTTTTCAAGCATTAAATACCTTGCTATTCGACTCCTTTACTGAAGTGAAAAACGAATACGACAAAACACTAATTGTTCTTTTCAACGAATCGCTGCTTGAACTTCAACAATTATACGCACAAAAACTGCCGTATCATGCGCACGAAACATTCAAAAAAATTGTAGCATCGTATGCCCTGAAAGGGGGTGTATCCTTTTTTGGAAATCCGTTGGATGGCTTACAAATTATGGGACTTTTAGAAACGAGACTCTTAGATTTTGAAACGATCATTGCTGTTGGGGTGAATGAAGACGCATTACCGCCCATGAATCGCATTACCAGTTTCATTCCTTTTGATTTGCGTGCTGCTTTTGGCTTACCAACCATGCGCGACAAACAAGCGCTCTTTGCACATCACTTTTACCGCTTATTACACCGCAGTAAACACTGTAGTTTTATTTATGGCAGCGATCAAACGGCCTTGAATGCCAATCAAAAAAGCAGGTATTTAGAACAGATTCAACTCGAGCTGTGTATTGCAAACCCTAAGATTAATTTTACGCACTATTTATTAGATTTTGAAACCAATGCCATTGCGCCAAAGCAGCAAAGTCTTGTAAAAACGCCCGAAGTTTTGGAAAGGATTAAAGCCTTTATCACCAATGAAAAGACAAATTTTTCTGCCACATCGCTTTCCAATTTCTACGCCTGTCCGTTAAACTTTTATTATAACCATATCTTAAAATACCGTGAGAATGATGACCTAAGTGATACGCTGGAAGCCAACACCATGGGATCTATCATTCATAAAGCGTTGGATTATTTATACAGCACCTATTTTCATGCAACGGATGGAAAGGAAATACTCACCAAAATCACGAGCGAAATTCTTGAAAAAATGATCAAGCATTTGGGAGAAGGCATTGCGCAAGGATACCAAGAAGAGAATTTCCATCACATTAAGACAGACAACGTTGGGCAGAATCACATCGATTTTAAGATGATCGAAACCTTGCTGCGCCGCTATTTGACTAACCAGAAAGAAAAAATTGAAAACGCACCTGTTTCCGTTTACTTTGCTGGTTCGGAAGAAAAAATTGAATTGATGCGTAGTTTTGAGAGCGAGTTCGGGACATTTAACCTTCGCTTGAAAGGATCGTTAGACCGCGTTGAATGTGAAAATGATACCTACATTATCTACGATTACAAAACGGGTAACTTGGATGGTAAGACCGTAGCATTGCTTGACCTCGATTTTCTAAGTTCTTTCGAGCTCATAAAAGATTCTAAACTCAAA
>JAYSRU010000207.1:0-29421 GCA_043720875.1 Crocinitomicaceae bacterium | reverse complement strand
GAATTTTCATTATCACCATCTGGTGTAAAAATATTGTAAACCTCAGCTGTTGGAGTTGGATACACACAACTACCGTCTGAAGTAGAAGCTAGCGGGTTATAATTAAGCGCTAAAGGATCATTACAGCCACATACAAGAATAGATATCGCAATTTCCGCAGTATCGCTACAAGAGCCTTGGGACGCTATTAATTGCACCAGAGCGGTTCCTCCACTTACATTTGAGCTTGAGAAAGTCTGTGTTTGACTCGCAAGGCTAGCTGCATTCACTATTTGCCCGTTATCAAAATTCCAAACGTATTGCGAGGTATTTTGACTCGTATTCGTAAATGTAACGGTCATTGGTTCACAACCAACATTAGCAGAAGCCGCAAATTGTGAAATCGGTGGATTAAGTAGCGTAACTTGAATAGAGTCGTAACGGTAACACCCATCTGATTCTATTGAAATATAATACCAACCCGTTCCTAAGTTGGTCCAAACAGAGGCGTGTATCAAGCTTGGACTCGTCGCACCTGGACCATTCCACGTATAATAAGGTAAATCGTTAAATGTACCATTCGTGATTACCGATATATATCCATTATTGAGTCCACAGGTTGTTTCTCCAGCGATAACCGTGTCCATATCCCAAGGCATTGCAACCATAGTAACGATTGCAGAATCCGCAACGTAACATCCGTTATTCGAAATAGCATGCACGGTATAGGTTCCTGAGGCGATTGGTGTGAAAACGCTTCCTATTGCTCCAGTCTCCCAGATTAATGTTGTACCTGGAACAGAAGAACTGGCAATTAAGTTTTCTGTTTCATTCGCGCATAACAAAATATCTGGTCCAGCATTAACAGTAAGATTATCAAAAACTACTTGAATCGTATCATTTTGCACACAAACAGCCCTAAACGATATATCGTCGATAACAAAATCATTACCTGATGTTGTAACATTTTGATTTCGAATGCAAAGATCAGCGGATGTTGCCAATCCGGAATTCCAAACATCACTAAATTCAGTCCATTGGCAAGCCGAAGATACCGTAGAAAATACAGGTCCGATTTGCACCCCGTTTACAAACAACTGTAAATTAGAAATATTAGCATCATTTAATGCATTTGCTATCCATGTAGAAAATAAATAATCTGTTCCAGGATCCACTGCAATCGTTTGGCACCAAACAGCAGTATTAGCTGTTCCGGAACCATTGGCAACTAACATATTTCCAGGTCCGGTAGTTGTGTGATCTGGACAAAATGAAAAATTATTGTGCGCTAACGATGGAGATGTTGCAATTGCAAATTGACCTGCGGTGCTCAGTAAGCCCCAAGACCCACCAGTTCCATAAATGTAAGCACTTGTAAAGTTTACATTTCCTAATTCAAAATCACCGTTCACAACCAGATTTGCTCCAACATTATTAACGGTTACCGAATATGATCCACCGGTATTGACGTTTAACGTTGGCGTTGTAGCTCCATTGGACCAAAGATAATTTTGATACACATTTGGACTCTGTAATGTCAAGTTAGCACCAGGACAAATAACTGTATCGCTACCTAAACTGAGTAGAGGATAAAGATTACATTGCGCGAAAGAATGGGCGAAAGAGAAAGCAAAAAAGAAATATGCAGTACATAGCAAATTTTTCATAAATATTGTTTTTTAGCTGAAAAAATGAAACTTAATACAGCATTAACAACAAAATTAAGCATTTATAATTTTTTTGCGAAAAAGTTGTACATTTATTAACGCAAATGTTACCCTATTGTTCACCTAAAATTAGCGCTAAAGTTTTTTAATATTTAGCATTGTCTTCCGTTTGAAAAATTTCTTCTATATTTTTCTTAATGTTTTCTGAAATTTTATGCGTTGGTAAATCATTTGTATCGTTTCCAAACGGATCTTCAATTTCTTGCGCAATAAGCTCAAGACTGGCCAATACATAAAATACAAAAACCACAACAGGAATCATGTAATAACCTAGATTAAAGACGTAACCATATGGAAGTGTGAGCACATAAATAAATATGAATTTTTTAATAAACGCACTGTAAGAATAAGGAATGGGCGTGTTTTTGATACGTTCACAAGCCCCACAAGCGTCTGTAAAATTCGTTAACTCTGCATTTATTGACAATAACTGATCACCTGTAATTATCTTTCTGCTGTATAACTCATTTACTTTTGCAAATAACATTTTAGCTATTTGATTTGGATAATGTTTGTGGGATTCTATTTTGATAGAATCGAATAATTCTTGTGCAATTTCTTCGTCACTCAAATGTTTACTTAATATTGCTGCATAACTAGGAATTAGTTTGCGAAATGAATCGATATCCTTTTCGTCTGTTAGAACAACAGAAAGTTTAAGCGCAAGATTTCTACTAGAATTCACCAAACTTCCCCAAATTTTTCGACCTTCCCACCAACGATCATATGCAGAATTTGTTCGATATGCCAGTAATAAGGAAATAACAAAACCCAGCATACCATGCATTAAGGTTAAATTTTTCAGTAAACTTTCCGGTGGAAGTTCGTTGTATTCAATTTCCACATATGCAACTACACCACAATAGGCTCCAATAATCAACATCATCGGAATTAGCTTTAAAAAAGTTTCGGCTTTACTTATGCTAAAAATGAAAGAGATCCAATTTTTTGGATTGTATGATGTCATAATTGTTTGTGTTTATTTGCTATTGCAGCATTTGGAATTAGAAAGATGCCTTTAAACTTAAGTCTAAACTTTTAAAGCTATGCGTCAACGCTCCAACTGAAATATATTGAACACCTGTTTGCGCAAATTCTAAAATACTGTCTTCGGTAATACCTCCAGAAGCTTCCGTTTCAAAATGAGAAGGGATTTTAGCCATCGCCTCCTTTAATAAACTTGGTGAAAAATTATCTAACATAATGCGATCCACATGACCAATTGAAAGCACCTCATCCAATTCTTTCAAATTACGTACTTCTATTTCTACTTTTAAATTTTGACCTGTTTTTTTCAGGTAAGCTTGTGTTTGACTAATCGCATTACTAATCCCTCCCGCATAATCAACGTGATTGTCTTTCAACATGATCATGTCATACAATGCAAATCGATGGTTTTGACCACCACCAATACGTACCGCCCATTTTTCCATGTAACGAATACAAGGAGTAGTTTTTCTGGTATCGAGAATAATAACATTAGTCGCTGCAACCATATTGCAAATGCGTTTTGTTTGTGTTGCAATGCCTGACATCCGTTGCATGAAGTTCAACAACAAACGTTCTGTTGCTAAGATGGAGCGCGAACTTCCAGTAATATAAAATGCAATATCCCCAACTTTTACTTCACTTCCATCCTCTATTAAGACTTCCATTTTTAAGGTTGGATCATACTCCAAAAGGATTTGTTTCGCTAACTCAACTCCTGCCAAAACACCATTGTCTTTCACAATCAAGCGTGCTTTCCCTGTAGCATTTTCGGGCACGCACGCCAATGAACTATGATCACCGTCGCCAATATCTTCTCGCAACGCAAAGGCTATAATTTCTTTAATGATTTCTGGAGAATTTGAAAGAATTGTTGTCATAGGTTACGCTCAATTTATCACTAAAAGATTAAATAAATTCATTTATTAATGCTGGATTTTCTTCTAACGCATTTCCGATAACAATAACGTTAATACCAGCGGTACTTAACTCTTCCCATTGTTGTCGAGATTTGATACCCCCACCAACAATTAATGGAATGTTACAATACTTTTTTACACGCGTTAAAAGTTCTTTTCCAATCCTTTTGGCAGCGCCGCTTCCACCGTCAAGGTATATTGCTTTGTGTCCTAATAAAATACTTGCCTTAACGGTTGCTTCTATCAATTCGTGATCTTCACAATTCATTGGTTCGGTCTTGCTCTCTACTGAAACGCTTGTAGGTTTACCACTGTCTAAAACAAGGTAACCTGTAGAGATAACTTCGAGGTTCATCTCCCATATTTTTGAGGCACTGACTACATGGTGACCAATAAGATAATCTGGATTTCTTCCCGACAGTAATGAAAGAAATAATAATCCATCCGCTTTACCCGATAACTGTTCTGGACTTCCCGGAAACAAAATAACTGGCAATGTTGTATTTGATTTGATCACTCCAATAGCATTCGATACTTCTACATTTGTACCTGTACTGCCTCCAAGAAAAATGTAATCAACTTGTGCAGTATTAATAGCATGTACAAACTTAGCCAAAGCTTCTAAATCATGAGATTTTTCAGGATCGATTAATACAGCTAACTGTCCAGTTTTAGAAGCAAATTGTTGAAGAATCGTCATCGTAATTTATAGATATTCTATTGCTCCAAAGGTATGAGAAATAATTACATCATGGTATTCTTTGTGCAGCATCGACCTCAACTTAATGCGATAAGGACGTTTTATTCCCAAAATTTCACCCATAAAAATAGTGTCACTCAAAGGAATAATCTTCAATTGCTGAGCAAATAATATTCCTCGTTCTTGATAATGCTTATACAATGCCTCTTTCATAGACCATATTTGCATTTGCATAGTGTCGTCAGCACTATCGACCCATTCATATTCCGAAACATGCGCAAACTTTGAAAAAAGTGCTTTTATTTTCGGTCGAACGAAATCGATATCCAAGCCAACCTTGTTCTCTTGATTAAATGCAAAGCCTACGTATTTTGAAGAGTGAGATAAAGAAACATGATGATCTCCGATTAATGGAGCGCCATATTCATTATAAAACATTGGAACTTTATCAAATAATTCTGTCCTTAAAACTCTACTGCAGCAATACTCCAACTGACGTTGTGACTGTTTAAAGCCTTCTATTTTAGTGAATTCATAGGGTAACAATGCGTCCTCCCAATGCTCGTGCAAAACCAATGGCATAAGACGCACATTAATTTCTTCAAAATCGAAAGCATGAGTAACTATCATTTTTAGTTGAAATTCAACAAATTACATTTCTTCCAAAAACAACAAGACATTTTTACGAATGCGTTGTTCAATATCAGAATTGTCAGCTTTTTCAAATGGTTTTCCCACTATTCTTTCGTACAATTCGATGTAGCGATCGGTAATCGTGCTTACAAATTCTTCGGGCATTTCGGGCATTTTTTGACCTTCTAAACCTTGAAAATCGTTGTCCATCAACCATTGTCTTACGAACTCTTTCGATAATTGTTTTTGAGGCTCACCATTTGTTTGGCGTTTCTGATAGCCGTCAGCATAAAAATATCGACTAGAATCTGGTGTATGAATCTCGTCAATTAAATATACTACACCATCCTTAACTCCAAATTCATATTTTGTATCGACCAAAATTAGTCCTTGTTTAGCGGCCATTTCTGTACCTCGTTCGAACAATTTATAAGTTGCCTCTTCCATCTTAAGATAAATATCTTCTGGCACGATTCCTTGTGACAAGATTTCATCACGCGAAATATCCTCATCATGACCGTGCATTGCTTTTGCAGCTGGAGTAATAATTGGAGTTGGAAAACGATCATTCTCAATCATTCCTTCAGGCAAACTCACCCCGCACAATTCTCTTTTACCTAATGCGTATTCACGCGCACTATGTCCAGCTAAATACCCACGAATAACCATTTCAACTCGAACCGGTTCACAGTTGTATCCTACCGCAACGCAAGGATCTGGCGTTCCTAATAACCAATTTGGAACAATGTCCTTTGTTGCATCCAAAAACATCGTTGCTACCTGATTAAGCACTTGACCTTTATAAGGAATGCCTTTTGGTAAAATATGATCAAAAGCTGAAATACGATCTGAAGCGATCATTACAACTAATCCGTTATCTAAGGTATACACTTCTCTAACTTTTCCTCTATAAACACTTACTTGTCCTGGAAAATTAAAATTTGAAGTTGTAATTGTGCTACTCATCTTTATGCTATTAATTAGGGTTATTTATTTTTCGTCGTTTGAACGTAATTTATTACGCTCTTCTTTTTCTGCTTCTTTTTTAATCTTTTCAGCCTCTTCAGCTACTTCGAAAGCGGCAATGATACTTTTCACCAACTTATGACGTATGACATCATTTTGCGTTAATCTCACCACTTCAATTCCTTTCACTTCGTTCAAGACATCAAGAGCGTATCCTAAACCTGAACGTTGCTTATATGGTAAATCAATCTGAGACATATCTCCTGTTATGACAAAACGAGCCGTTAACCCCATCCGTGTCAAAAACATCTTCATTTGCATTGTCGTTGTATTTTGTGCCTCATCTAAAATCACAAATGCTTTATCCAACGTTCGACCTCGCATAAATGCCAATGGGGCGATTTCAATAATACCTTGCTCCAGCATGTCAGCCAATTTATCCGTTGGAATCATATCACGTAAAGCATCGTATAAAGGCATCAAATACGGATCTAACTTGTCTTTCAAATCTCCTGGAAGGAAACCTAAATTCTCACCAGCTTCAACTGCAGGACGAGTTAATACGATTCGCTTTACTTCTTTATTCTTAAGCGCTCTAACGGCACAAGCAACTGCTGTATATGTTTTACCAGTTCCGGCAGGACCCACAGCAAAAACCATATCCGCTTTATTAATTGCTTCTACAAGTTTCCGTTGATTTTGCGTTTTTGCTTTAATTTGAGAACCCCCATTACCGTATACTAAAATTTCAGATCCATCACTCGTAACCGCATCATTAGCATCGTCTAGCAAGACGGCTTCAATATGATTTTCACTGAGCGATTTAAACTGTTTAAAATGCTGAACCAAAAGGCTAATTTTTTTCTCAAATATTCGAATCGATTCAATATCACCCTTGAGTAACAAATCATTGCCACGTGCAACAATTTGTAACGTTGGGAAATGGGATTTAATCAATTTTAAATATTGATTGTTGATTCCGAATAACTCTACCGGATCAATTTCGCTAATTTGAATTAATAGTTCTTCCAAAGGCTAACTTTTAGTTTATAAATGCGAAACCGCAGTACTAATCAAAAAAAAAGAATATTTTTGTCAAAAGTAACCAATTTTCAATACAGTTCAAACTAGCATGGCAGTAAATTCGATTATAACCTTAACAAGTGATTTGGGAAATCGTGATTTTTACTTAGGTGCAGTGAAGGGGAAAATTTATAAAACGAATTTAAACGCCCGTATAATAGATTTATGCATTGATTGTATGCCTTTCGATATCTTAGAAGCAGCGTTCAATATTCGCAATGCCATTAAAGATTTTCCAGACGAAACGATTCATCTTATAACCGTTGACGATGAATTTTTAATAGACTTCTCTTCACCTGAAAAAAACAAAGTTCCGTGTGTAATGCGTTACAAGAATCAATATTTTGTAGCCAACGATAATGGAGTTTTTTCGTTGATATTGGCAAACGATATACCTCAATCTTTTTGGGAAATAAAAGGTGATTTAAGTGAGCCGAATGTAGTTAAGTTTACGAGTAAAGAGATAATGGCTCCTTTTGTTGGTGAATTAAGTAAAGGTACGGCTATTGAATCACTCACAAATCCGAAAAGTGACTACCATAGAAATACTCAAATTGTTGCCGGACATGAAGAAAATGAAATTGTTGGTCACGTGGTTTACATTGATGGATTTGGCAATTTAATTACCAACATTACACAACAATTATTTTTGGAGATAGGAAACAACGCACCTTTCACCATTTTTTTAAGAAAAAAAGAATACCATATTGATGTCATTAGTGCTTCTTACATGGATGTTCCTGTTGGGCATTCACTGGCATTTTTCAATGGAAATGATTTTTTAGAAATCGCAATTAGAAACGGTGCTACCAAAACAACAGGCGGCGCATCAAAACTATTTGGTATTCAACTCAACAATACAATTCGAATAGAATTTTTACCCCAAGGCTCTAAGCAAAACCTAAACGAAATTTTTTAATGGTAATTCGCATCGTAAAATTAAATTTTCAGGAAGATAAAATTGATCAATTTCTAAGCTATTTTGATGAAATAAAGCAACACGTAAATTCTTTTGAAAACTGCCATGGAATGCAATTGTTGCAAGATACTGCGCAACGTAATATTGTTTTCACCTATAGTTTATGGGAAAACGAAGCTGCATTAGAAAAATATAGAACCAGTGAATTATTTGGCTCCGTATGGCCAACGATCAAGCCTTGGTTTGCGTTAAAAACAGAAGCTTGGACCTTGAATAGTTATTTCAATGGATTTGAGAATAAATAGGTTCAAATACCATCTAAATCATTACTTTTGCATAAATATATAACTGAATGCGTGCACTTTATTTAAAGGAAATACGAAGTTTTTTAGGTTCAATGATCGGTTACATCTTCATTGTAATCTTCCTAATCGTTACGGGATTGTTTTTATGGATCGTTCCTTATGAAACAAATTTAATGCAAGGCGCTGAATCGGATTTGATTCCATTTTTCAACTTGGCACCCATGATCTTGTTTATTCTGATCCCAGCAATTACTATGCGTACGATTGCTGAAGAACGTAGATCGGGTACAATTGAATTGCTCTATACGCGACCAATGACAGATTTATCGATCATTTTGGCAAAATATTTTGCAGGATTAACTCTTATGATTATTGCCTTACTTCCAACTTTAATCTACTACATCTCGATGCATTACCTTGGATCACCTGTTGGAATCTTGGACGATGGAGCTGCAATTACTTCTTACTTTGGATTGATATTATTGGGCGCATCCTTTGTTGCCGTTGGAATTTTTGCTTCGGCAATCACCACGAGTCAAATTATCGCTTTTATTCTCGCCATGTTTTTATGTTGGTTTTTATATGATGGACTTGAGTTGTTGGGTGCTTTCCAATTGTTAGGTTCATTCGATTTCATTATTCAATTTATTGGAATGTCTTTTCATTATGAAGCTTTGAAAAAAGGCGTACTAAATACAAGTGATGTCATCTATTTCCTAAGTATCATAACAGCGTTTTTACTTGCTGCTTTAACATTAATCAAATCATTTAAACGCTAAAAATGGCTGCATCTAAATCCGTTAAAAAAGGAGCTTATAATTGGAGTTTTTTCTTTATTGCACTTACAGCACTTGTATTATTCAATATCATTGGATGGTTCTTATACTATCAATTTGATGCAACTGCAGACAAACGCTATTCGCTTTCAAAAGGAACTATTACGTTTTTGCAAAATGACCAGGACTATATCGAACGTGTGAATTTACAAATCTATCTAGAAGGTGATTTACCCGCAGAAGTTAAGCGGTTCCAATCGGCTTTAATGTCTAAATTGAAGGAATTTAAAAAATATGCTGGAAAACGTTTAGAGTATGAATTCATTGACCCTACTACAGGGAGCGAAGATGAAAAGCGAAGTCTCTATGCTCAAATATTTGCTGAAGGAAAAGGAATATTACCAATGAACTTAAGCTACCAAAAGGATGCAACCAAAAATGAATTGCTACTTTGGCCTGGGGCAATTGTAACATACAATGGCGCTGTAGTTGACCAAATACAATTATTACCCGGTACAGCAAGGAACCAAAGCTATACCTTAGATCAAAATTTTGAGAACCAAGTTCAAAATTCAATTAACAGTTTAGAGTATATGTTGGTAAGTACGATTAAACGCGTAATCACCCAAAAGAAACCAAGACTTGCTATATTACAAGGACATGGCGAATTAACCTACGGAGAATCGCAGCGTGCCCGTTTTTTAATTGCACCTTATTTTTCATTGGAAGAAGTAACGATCAACAATCGAATTGATGCTTTGGACGGATTTGACGGCGCATTAATCGCTTGCCCCAAAACTCCGTTTAACGAAAGAGATAAATATGTGCTCGACCAATTCCTTTTAAAAGGTGGCCGCTTAATGTTCTTCATTGATCAACTTGCTGTTAATGACGATACCTTGCAAAGAATTGGCACCACACATTCGCAACGCACAGAATTACGTTTGGACCGCATGCTATTTGATTACGGGATCAAGATGAATGATAATTTTGCAGTAGATGCTAAATGTTCGCCCATTGCTGCCCCAGGGCTTTCTCAACCGGCAATGCCATGGTATTATTACATCAGAGCAACACCGGCAATGCATCCCATCACGCGTAACTTGGATCCTGTGTTATTAAAATATGCAAGTACTATAGAGTTTGTTGGGAATGATAAAAATAAAAAGACGCCTATACTCACAACTTCTACCAATGCGACAGCGTCTGGATTGGCTCCGTTAATTAGTTTAGGAATGCCTCAAAACATGGGTAAGAATCCACAGTTTGCTGATAACCCAGAAGAAGAGACTAATAAAATGATGCTCTCAGTGCTAGTGGAAGGAAACTTTGAGTCACATTTTAAAAACAGAATTGTAAGTGAATTTTCGAACAACAAAGTTATTAAGTATTTGCCAAAAAGTATAAAAGAAGGAAAAATTCTAGTCGTGTCCAATGGAGGCTTTTTACGCAATAGTTTTGACTCTGTTATAAACCCGCAAACCAAGCAAAAAGAAACTCAACCCATCAAGTTTAATGAATTAAAATACGATGTTACACTTGCGCAAGCTAATATTACACAACAATTAATTTATGGCAATCAAGAGTTTTTCCAGAACATGACAGACTATATGCTGGGAGATAATTCAATTCTCGATGTGCGCAGTAAACAAATTGACATACATCCTATAGACAAAGATAAAATTGCAACGGATGGTAGCTTTTGGAAATTTTTAAACCTACTTCTTCCCAGTTTAATTGTAATTCTACTTGGAGTAATAATTAATTATTTAAAGAAAAGAAAATACACTAAAATATGAAAAAATCAACCTTACTTGTCATCGCATTAGGTGCACTAGCAATCTTAGGATTTTTTGCAATTGTACTTATTAGAGACAGTGGAAAAAGCGATGCAGAATTGTTAGATTTTGCCATTAAAGATACCTTGAGCATTGATAAAATCATTGTAACGGATCATTTTGGAATGAAAATGGAATTGGTGAAGACTGCAGGTGTGTGGGAAACAGCCAAAGGTGATTGCGTTCCACAACCCCAAGTTCAAATAATGCTTCAAGCCATTGCAACGATTCGTTTCAAAGGATATGTTCCATTACCAAGTCAAAAAAATGTAATAAACCGCATGGCGGCCCAAAACATTAAAGTTGAAATTTACCAAAAGGGTGAATGGAGTAAAACTTGGTTTATAGGATCCGCTACATCAGATCATTTAGGGCAATACATGTTACTTGAAACTGCAAACGAAGGAAAGAGTGATTTACCTGTAGTTATGACCTTAAATGGTTTTTCAGGAGTAATAGAATCTCGATTTTATGCAGATCCACGTAAATGGGTATGCTCAGAAATATTTAATCTAGGCTTAGATGAAATCAAAATGGTGGACGTTAAATTTGATCTTGACCCTACGAGCAATTTCAAAATAACTAAAAATGGAACAAATTTTACGGCAACTCAGAATGGGGTTCCTTTCCCAAGTTTGGATACAAATATGTTACTCCGCTACCTAATGAATTATAAAAAAATTCACTTCAACATTGTTAACTATGTATTAGATCCCGAACAAGTTGATAGTTTAAGAAAAAGTAAGCCTTTTTGCAGGTTAACCGTATCAGAAAAGGGTGGAAAAGTTACTAAGTTACCTTTACACTACGTTGGCTTAGATTATTATATGTTATCACCTTCTGGAGATACTTTAAAATATGATGTAGATAATTTATGGACTTTCTTGCCAAATGGCGAGCCCGTTCAATGCCAATTTTACGTTATTAGTCCAATAATTTTAGGTCATATCTACTTCCCGTTCATGAGTCAAGAAGGACCAAGTGTGATGCCTAAAAATTAACAAGCCAAAAGGAAAAATAATCGGTTAAGATAACTTATCTTTGACCACCATTTAATGAAAATAATAGACGCAAGATGAATTTTATCGTAGGAAGTACAGTATTATTGAAACACATTCAAAGCATTGCTGGTGTTGTTGGGAATAATAGCAGCATGCCCATTTTAGACAATTTTCTTTTTGAAATTGGCGATGGTGAGTTAAAGATTTCTGCATCAGATGTTGAGACAACCATGTCAACTAAAATGAATGTAGAAGCAAATAAAGCTGGTAAAGTTGCTGTACCTAAGATCATTTTAGATATATTAAAAACCTTACCAGACCAACCTATCACTATTTCTGTTGACGGTAAAACGTTTGCAATTGATATTACGTACGACAATGGTAAATCGCATATGGCTGGTTTTGACGGAGACGAATTTCCAAAGGCTCCGGTTTTCAAAGGTGGTTCATCCGTAAAAATTAATGGTGAAATTGTGTCAAGAGCTATTGGTAAAACACTTTTTGCTACAGGAAATGACGATCTACGTCCTGTAATGTGTGGTGTTTACTGTCAATTCTCTTCTGAAGACATCGTTTTTGTTGCTACAGATGCGCACAAA
Source organism: Crocinitomicaceae bacterium (assembly GCA_043720875.1). Classification (GTDB taxonomy): domain Bacteria; phylum Bacteroidota; class Bacteroidia; order Flavobacteriales_D; family Crocinitomicaceae; genus JAYSRU01. The sequence continues at coordinate 16,988 of JAYSRU010000207.1, read as the reverse complement.
TTAGTTCGTTTTAGACGAACTGATGCTTCAAGTACTGAAGGAGCTTCTTTCATCTTGCCTAAAAAACCTTTAAACTTGCTTAAGGCAAATTTAAAAGGAGATGAAGAAGTATTGATTGAATACAACACAGCGAATGCTATTTTCACTTTCGGTGATTCTGTAATGATTTGTCGCTTGATCGATGGAAAATATCCTAATTACGAAGCGGTTATCCCAAAAGAAAATCCAAATGTATTAACTGTGGATCGTAATCAATTTTTAAGTGCTGTAAAACGCGTGTCATTATTCGCGAGTAAATCTACACCTCAAGTACATTTAAAAATGACTGGTTCAGAATTAAACATTTCGGCCGAAGACAATGACTTCAACAACAGTGCTACTGAACGTATGACTTGTAAATATGATGGAGAAGATATGGAAATTGGATTCAATTCTCGTTTTTTGATGGAATTATTAAGTAACGTAGAATCGACCGAAGTTCGCATCGAAATGAGTGACCCTAGTCGTGCTGGTTTAATTATACCAAACGAACCACATGTTGAAGGCGAAGATTTATTGTTATTGGTTATGCCAGTAATGGTTGGAAGATAAGTTCTTTTATCTAAAGAAATTGAAAGGTGTGAATTCGTTTACACCTTTTTTTTGAGCCAATCCAGCAGAAATAAATCGTTGGATTTAGATTCGATCAATTTACCTTTTCAAACTTAATATCATCTATCCAAAGTACAATCGGATTATCGTAAGAATTAGCCGTTACCCCAACTTCTATACTACTGTACATCCCTTTTGTACCTTGCTGAAAGTATAACAAATCCTTAGGTAAGGTTCTGTTATTTTTTGTATCCAACAACTTAATACCGTTTTGCCACAACTTTACAGAACCTTTATGTTTTTGTGACAATTTAACTTCCCAAACGATTTCCACCCATTGGTTTCTGGGAAAATCCACCTCTTCTCCAAGCGTTTGAACGATATCTTTTTCGTTAAATTTATACTCCACCCGTAAACGATTATTTACCAAAGCTAATCTCATTCCCGGACCTGCTCCAATTGGAGTCTGTTCTTCCAAGTCAAATAAAAACATCCACTCAAGGCTTGAGGTTCCTTCAATAAAATACCAAGCAGAAACGCGCATGGTTTCACCGTCCCAAAATGACATATTTTGTTTTGCAATACTGCATTTAGACAATTCTCCTTCAACAGATATTTTAGCATCAAATTTCAAGGATTTGCTACCTGTATGAGCTTTAGTCGAATCAATACTAATCCAATTTCCTTCTCTCGTAATTTGAGTAAATGACCATAAAGCATCATCCGCAGGAAGTAACAATTGAGTCAAGGTAGAATAATTCTCAAAATTATCTTGGTATGCTGACGGACCTGCGAAGAATTTTTTCTTGTTACAATTTGACAAAACAAGAATCAAACAGCAAAATAATATCCTATTTTTCATTTTTCTTGTTGTTTAATGAATAACCAATACTTAAACCGCCCCATTGTTGGATTTGAAAATCAACCAAATAAGAAATGAGAGGCGTATAACTCACCCTATAAAACCACTTCTTATCTGCTGATTGATAACGATAACCAATTACTGCAGTTGTTAATGCGAAAAAACTCCCATGTGTGGAAATAGTGATACCTTGACCAAGGCCAAGTTCTAGTTTGTGGCTTTTTTCACCCAAAAGAACATTTACCATTACCGGAAAAACTAAACCAATACCGTTGTTCTTATCCACTGGAGCTAAACTAAATCCAGCCCGCCAAGTGAGTTCAGTTACGTTTTGTTCCCAAAAACGTTGCTCAAAATTAACAGATCCAAGCCCACCACTTCCTGCCAATTCAAAAAATAATGAGCGTTTAGTGCCATTAGAAATTTGGCCCGTAATCCGTTCATTTACACCGCAACATATTATACAAAATACGCTTGCAAATAAATAGTTTAGAAATTTTATGTTCATTTTACTGGTTCTCTTTAAGTACTAAGATAGATAATTATTGGCATAATTGTAATTCAGAATTGACAATACCAAACTTTATAAAGATTTATGAATTTTTCTATAACCCATATAAAAAAAAAGTATGACTTTTAACACGAAGTAAATGCGAATGATAAATACAAGGAATAAAGTTAATGTTATTGGCGCAGGCATAGGTGGTTTGGCGACTGCTATACGCTTGGCGGTTGAAGGTTTTGACGTTACAATTTTCGAAAAAAACGACTATCCTGGAGGTAAATTATCTGAAATATCGCTGAACGGATACCGATTTGATAAAGGTCCTTCGCTTTTAACACTTCCAACCCTAATCGATGAACTCACCACTTTATCAGGCTACCCTACCCCTTTTCAGTATGAGAAACTACAAACCATTACTCATTATTTCTATGAAGATGGGACCCGGTTTAATGCTACGAGTGATATAGAAGTTTTTGCCGAAACTATTCATAACCAACTTGGAGAGTCTAGAGAATCTGTATTAAATTACCTGAAAAGAAGTAAATTCTATTATGACACTACAGCAGATTTGTTTTTAAATCAATCCTTAAGTCAATTAAAAAACTTCATTAACTTAAAAACAATTAAAGGCATTCTTAAATCTCCCAATCTAGGACTTTTTAGTACAATGCATGAGAAAAACGCCGCATCATTTCAGAATGAAAAAACGATACAACTCTTTAATCGATATGCAACGTATAACGGTTCAAATCCGTATAAAGCTCCTGCGTTAATGAACATAATTTCTCATTTGGAATTTGGGCTAGGTGCCTACGTTCCGATAAATGGAATGCACCAAATTACAGAGCACTTATTGAATATTGCCCATTTCGTGGGTGTTGATATAAAGTTAAATCAAAAGGTTGAAGAAATTTGTGTTACAAACGGAAGTATTGTTGGATTAAATAGTAATGGGGATTTTTACCCTTCGGATATAGTTACGAGTGATATTGATATTCATGCAGTCTATTCAAAATTACTGCCGCAAAAGTTTACTCAAAAAAAACTACTGAATCAGGAAAAGTCAAGTAGTGCTTATGTATTTTATTGGGGAATTTCTAAAGAATTTAGCGAATTAGGTTTACATAATATCTTGTTTAGTAACGATTATAAACATGAGTTTGATGCTATATTTAATGGCGATGAACCTTGCGATGATCCAACTATCTACATAAACATTAGTGCCAAGAAAAGTCCAGCCGATGCACCAAAAAATGCTGAAAATTGGTTTGTAATGGTTAATGTGCCGCACAACAAACATAAGGGTATTAATTATGGCGAAAAGTTGAAGCAAAATGTGTTACGCAAGATTAACAGAATGCTCCATACTACGATTGAAAAGTACATTGAAGTTGAGCATATTTTAGATCCTATAGCCATTGAAAAGCAAACATCATCATTTGGAGGATCACTTTACGGAAACTCAAGTAATAACAGATTTTCTGCTTTTTTGCGTCATTCTAATTTTTCTAGCAAAATAAACAACTTATATTTTGTTGGAGGTAGCGTTCACCCTGGTGGCGGAATTCCATTGTGTTTATTGAGCGCCAAGATAACTAGTGAAATTATCTCATCCAAAATCAAAAAATGATGTTTTTAGTTCAAAAATACGCACTCTATTTCTTGATATTAATTTACGTATCTGGAGCTATCGGTTTCCCAATCTATCCTGATTTTTTTGCACCATTTACCCCATTCACCTTACTATTAACCGTTGTCATATTCTTATTTTATCAACCCTATACTGAAACAAAATATGTGTATAGCTTTCTAGCCATTGCTTTAATAGGCTTTGGATGCGAAGTTGTCGGTGTAGCAACAGGTTTAATTTTCGGTAAATATGCTTATGGCGATGCATTAGGCGTAAAATTATTTGAGGTGCCTTTGATTATTTCACTAAACTGGGCACTTATGATCAGCGCTGGATTTAATGTTTCTAACTATTTTTTGAAATCAAAATGGCTAATCATCATTGCAACATCCTTAATAACAGTAAGTATAGATATTTTAATTGAACAGATTGCTGTGCGCTTAGACTTTTGGGAATTCACTACTGGATTGCCCACGTTGCATAATTATGTGGGTTGGTTTATCATCTCGTTTCTTTGCTCTCTACTATTTTATTCTTCGTTAACAAAAGGATCGTTTAGATCTTCAATAATTACATTAATTTTACAAGTACTTTTTTTCAGTTCAATTTATATTTTTTCTTAACGCTAGTTTATGCAAATATTTCTAAATATTGGAATCGTTTTACTTACATTTTTCTTGACAGAACTTTCAGCCTGGGCCAACCACAAGTATTTAATGCACGGTATTTTATGGTATTTTCATGCAGATCATCATCATAAAGATCATACTAGTTGGTACGAAAGAAATGATTTTTTCTTCATTATATATGCTATCCCAAGCTGGTTGCTGATTATGTTTGGCATGATGAATAATTATGCTTGGTATACTTGGGTAGGTTTTGGTATTGCGTTATATGGGATCGCTTATTTCTTTGTTCACGATTTAGTGATTCATCAGCGATTTAAGGTACTATCAAAATCCAATAACACCTACATTTTAGCCCTCAGGAGAGCACACAAAATGCATCACAAAACTGTTGGGAAATATGACAGTCAAAATTTTGGAATGTTGTTAATTAAGGCAAAATATTTTAAAGAAGCCACCAAACTTAGAAGTCGCTCATAATGCCTTCTAAACAATCAGATAAATACGATTACATTATCGCAGGAATGGGAGCGGCGGGTTTGTCGCTTGCTATGCGTCTAACCAGATCAACATTAGCATTCAAGCGCATTTTAATTATAGAAAAGGATCAAAAAGACAAGAATGATCGAACTTGGTGTTTTTGGACGAAAGACAAGAGCGACTGGTATGCACCTATCATTTATAAAAGCTGGGGAAATATTGAATTTAAGAGCAATACGTTTATAAATAAATTTTCTATAGAACCCTACTCTTATGTATTAATCAAAGGTATAGACTTTTACGAGTTCTGCCTTTCAACACTTAAACTAGATCCGCGATTTGAATTTAAAACAGCCGAAATTGTAAGCATATCCACCCTTGAAGTTGGGGCACAAGTGAAAACGGCTGATTCGACTTACCAAGCAGATTTAATTTTTAATAGTGCATTTAGAAACAATAAAATCAAACGTAATCACATTAACTACGTACAACATTTTAAAGGATGGGTTATTGAGACCAATGGAAACCATTTTGATGAAACTTGTCCCGTCTTTATGGATTTCAGAACCCCACAATTTAATGACTGCAGGTTTTTTTATGTGATCCCATTTTCAAAAAACAAAGCATTAATCGAATATACTGGATTCTCACCTAATTCACTCGCATCAGAAGAATACGACATTAATCTAAGCCGCTATATCCTTGAAAATCTTGGCATTACGAACTTTAATATAGTAGAAACAGAATATGGCGAGATACCGATGATGGAAAGTCCATTCATTAATCCATTTGGAAAAAATGTAATAAATATTGGTACCGCTGGAGGTAATAGTAAACCAAGTACAGGTTACACGTTCTATTTTATTCAAAAGAGTACGGCAAGAATTGTTCAACAGCTTGAAAAAAGAAAAAAAGTAACAGCTATTCGTCAATCCGCTAAATTTAAATTGTTTGATGCTGTTTTAATGGACGTGATCAACAAACAAAGACTTAAATCTGACGTGATATTTGCAACGCTTTTTAAGAACAATCGTGCAGCGCATTTATTAACTTTTTTAAATGAAGAGACCTCATTTATTGACGATATCAAAATTCTTAATTCTGTTCCAAAAAAACCTTTTATAAAAGCAGCTGTAAAAAAGCTACTTGGGAAATAAAATTGTGAAATAAAAAAAACCGATTCTGATCGAACCGGTTTTAAAAATAAATTATTTAACTATTATTTTTTCAACAAACCTCTTGAAATTACAATTTTTTGAACTTCAGATGTTCCTTCATAAATCTGAGTAATTTTAGCATCACGCATCATACGTTCAACATGGTATTCTTTTACAAATCCGTAACCTCCATGAATCTGAACAGCTTCTACGGTTTGTTCCATTGCTACTCTTGATGCATACAATTTCGCCATTGCACCAGATTGTTCGTAATCTAAATGTAAATCCTTATCTGTTGCCGATTTATATACCATCAAACGCGCTGCTTCAATTTCTGTGGCCATATCTGCCAATTTAAATGCAATCGCTTGGTGATTGAAAATTTCTTTCCCGAAAGCCTTGCGTTGTTGCGAGTAAGCTAATGCTAATTCAAAACCACCTGCTGCAATTCCTAATGCTTGAGCCGCAATTCCAATGCGACCACCCGCTAATGTTTTCATTGCGAATTTAAAACCAAATCCATCTTCACCAATTCTGTTTTCCTTAGGAATTTTCACATCATTAAACAATAACGTATGTGTATCACTTCCACGAATACCCATTTTATCTTCTTTTGCACCTACGATGAACCCTTCCATTCCACGTTCAACAATCAATGCGTTGATTCCTCTGTGCCCTAACTCTCTATTTGTTTGCGCAATTACCAGATAGACAGAAGCAGTTGAACCATTTGTAATCCAATTTTTTGTACCATTCAATAGATAATGATCACCCATATCTATGGCGGTTGTTTGTTGTGAAGTAGCATCAGAACCAGCTTCAGGCTCGCTTAAACAAAATGCTCCAATTTTTTCACCCTTAGCAAGTGGAATTAAATATTTTTGTTTTTGTTCTTCCGAACCGAATGTTTCCAAACCCCAACAAACTAAAGAATTGTTAACCGATAAGCAAACAGATGCAGATGCATCAACCTTTGAAATTTCTTCAATTGCCAATGCATAAGAAAGTGTATCCATTCCACTTCCACCGTATTTAGGATCTACCATCATTCCAAGAAACCCAAGTTCACCCAGTTGCTTCATTTCTTCAGCAGGAAAACGTTGCGCATTGTCTCTTTCGATAACTCCTGGTTTTAATACATTTTGTGCGAAATCTCTTGCAGCTTCCTTTACTGCCAATTGTTCTTCTGTAAGTTGAAAAAACATAATCTATCTAAATTATTATTGTTTGTACTGTTCCTTAAAATATCGATTAATAAATCGTTAATTTGTGTCACAAAAATACGCTTAATATTTAATAGTAAGTCTTAATAAGTCTTAAATACTTTAATAATAAATCAAATGATAAAGGAATATAGAATTATTGGATTAATGTCTGGAACTTCCTTAGACGGACTTGATATTGCCTATGTACATTTTACTCAATCATCTCAGGGTGTTTGGAAATATGATGTGCTCTGGGCTAGCACCATACCGTATCCAATAGAACTGCAAACTACCTTAAGTAATTCACTTATACTCACGGTAATCGAACACCAATCTTTGAGTATTACGTTTGCTAAATTTTGTGGTTCAGCTATCAATGATTTTATTGCTAAATATTCCATTGATCGATTGAAAATTAATTGCGTTGCATCTCATGGACATACCACGCACCACAGACCAGAATTAGGTTTTACATTACAAGTAGGATGTGGTCAAACGATTGCTACTGCCTGTCAATTACCTGTTATAAATGATTTTAGAACGAAAGATGTTGTGTATGGTGGACAAGGCGCACCTTTAGTTCCAATTGGAGACGAGTTATTGTTTGATACAACAATTGATGGCTTTTTGAATATTGGCGGAATTTCGAATATATCTTTTAAAAAGGATGGCCTACGCTTAGCCTTTGATATTTGTCCTGGAAACCTACCTTTAAACTTACTAGCTCAGCGTTTTGGTAAAGCCTATGACGACAATGGAAACAAAGCACGACAAGGGAAGATTTTACCTCAATTACTTGATACGCTGAACCTGCTTGAATTTTACCAAGGCCAAGGAAAAATATCATTAGGGCTTGAATGGATAGCATCAACCATATACCCTCTGCTGAATAAAAATACAGCAACCGAGGATTTACTTGCTACTGTAATTGAACACATGGCACAAAAGATTGGTGAAGTTTGTGAAAAAAACGCAATTCAAAAGTTGATGATTACTGGCGGTGGGGCATTGAACAGCTTTTTAATTGAACGTGTTTCGAATAATTGTACCACCGAAATAATTATCCCTACTCAAGAAACTATACTTTTTAAGGAAGCGCTCATTTTCGCTTTCCTAGGATGTTTACACGAAGAAAACATACCCAATTGCTTACCCACCGCAACCGGAGCACGCAAGGCAGTAGTAGGAGGAGTTAAATATTTACCATAACAACATTAATATCACCTACTTAGGCAACATTTTTGTATCTTTCACGTAAGAATAATTCTCATGCGTCTTTGGATCCTATTGGTACTCTTATTTTCATTTGCTTCACAGCGTCAAGCCGTTGTGCGTCATAGTTTTGGAGTGCGAATAGGATTAACCGTAGATTCACAAATCGTGAACTTTGCTGGATTTATTTACAACGATGGCAGGTTGGTAACAAATCAAAACCTTACCAAAGACGATTTTATTAGATTTGCCTCTGGCTTTTGGCCTAGTCGCTTCAATCCAAAACGTGAAAACTTTTTCGAAAAATATAATGTCTTAGGTGGATTACTAACCGATTCAATCACAGGCAAGAAAATACCTTTTTGCCCAACATTGGACTCATTATGGAAAATTTGTTACAGCGATTATCCTTTTCGTGGAAGTTCTGAAAAAGGGTGGAGCCAAGAATTGTACAAACCTTCTCTTAAACAATTTCTCTACTTAGATTCTGTATATGGTGTGAAGAGTATCTCTCACGACTTCTTTCACGACACGATGTTTTGGAGGTTATTGCAAGATATTGATAAGCCAAATTGGAAAGAGCACTATATGACGATTCACTAAGCTAAGTTTAATTTCGAACGTTGGAAAATAGGATGTCCAGCCTTATTTCTGTACTCATAAAACAATACATAAAACACGAGAACATATTCTAAGCCTACCGTGATATAATATGCTAATGAAAAGTTCTCCTGGTAATAAAGATAAGATACGGGAACAATCAAACTCCAAAGCCATGCGGCATTATAACGCGTAAATAAGCTTAAGGTAAAAGGTAACGCAATATACCATGGATGTACAATTGGAACCAGTAAATAATAAAGCATACTTGCAGCGAATATGCCGTTAAAAAAGGATTGCAGGGATTTCGGTTTCCGGATTACGGCTATTACCAGGATACCAAATAAAGTTAACTTAGAAAGTAGTTTTCCATAATGTCTCAATCGTGCATAACCAACTTTCCATTTAGCATAAAATTTAAAGAAAACATAAACCCCTGCATTGTATTCAAATTGCCCAAAATACAATTGAAGTGAAAATATAAAATTTGGAATATTATAGCCTCTCAACCAAGCCATTGAAGTAACGAGGAACAATACACCAACAATAACATATTGTTTTAACGCCGATTTCCAACCGGTCAATAGCAATAAAAATGGCAAAAACATCAAGGGGATTAACTTGACTTGAACTGCAAGGGTGAATAATGTTGCCGCATAAATCCATTTTTGAACGCTCCAAAAATAAATCGCCATTAACAAAAACAAAAGCATCATACCTTCAAAATGCATAGCACCACTAAACTCAACTAATATGAGTGGATTAAATGCATAAACCCATTTCAAACTTGTTGTTTTTTTTGTTAGTTCAAATAGTTTACCGAGAACCCATATAACCCCTAAATCGACAGTAATGATTAAAATTTTCATGATCATAACATTGATAATAACGGTATTCGAAAACAGCGTACTGATCCAAAATACAATTTGTTTGAATACTGGATAGCAACTATGATTATCCTGAGATAAGGCTCCCATTTTAACGAACAGTTCATTCATGTACGAAGAATGAACGGCAGGATGATCAATTAATAGATTTGGTGTGTAATCGTAGGGGTTAAAACCCAAATGAATTATTTCCCCATCCCATAAGAAACGGTATACATCTGTGCTTAGTGTGGGCACAGCTATCAAGAAGCCAAGTCTGAGAATTAGGGCTAATCCCCAAAAATCAATTGCTTTATCACGCGCTATTTGCCAAATTTTAAGAAAACAAATAACTGAAATCGTCCAATAGGCTATTAATTCAGCAAAATTATCGAGAGCAATGAATGAAGCGATTTTTACCGTACAAAAAGAAAGCGCCAGAAAATAGAGATATTCTGGCGCTTTTAGTTTTGAATTCATTTTCAAGGTTATGCGCGACTTCCTCTAAATTCTCTTAAAGACATTAAGAAAATCGAACCATAACCGATACCTAACATTAAATGAAAAGGAACCATACCTAAATCACCATAATACGCTCTATTGAACGCTGTGAACAAGAAGAGCCCAGCAATTAAGCCTTCAAGAATTGTTAACGGTGACATTTTCTTTTTGTCGTACTTATTTTTAGTTGATTCACCCTTCTTTGCAACGGCAAACTTTGGTGTTCTCACAAAACTTGACTTAATCCCCGCATACCCTTCTAAAACGGCAACCGTATTATTCAAAGACAAGCCCATAGAAACAACTAGGAACTGTATAAATCGAACAATAAAACGTAAGAATGATGTAAATGTATTTGATGTCTTATCTCTAAAACTCAACCAATAATAAAACATCAAGAAAATTGTACTTGAAATAAAAATTGAGCCGAATCCTATAAAGTAATTTAAATCCGCGAAGCTGTCTTTAATATGCAGCACTGGCAAACTAAGCAAGGACATTAACAGGATAAAAAAGAAAACAGATGAATTGAATAAATGAGCCAATCCATGAACTTTATCTGAAAACTTGACCCCTTTTGCAAAAAGAATTCGTTTCCACATTTTTCTGAAACATTCAGCACCACCTTTCATCCAACGATGTTGTTGCGCCTTTAACGCAGATATAGTAACTGGTAATTCTGCTGGTGCTATTACATTTTCACGATACACAAATTGCCAACCACGCATTTGGGCGCGGTAGCTTAAATCCAAATCCTCAGTAAGCGTGTCATGCTCCCATCCACCAGCATCTTCGATACATGTCTTACGCCAAATACCTCCAGTACCGTTAAAATTTATGTAATGCCCAGCCGCATTTCTACCTCCCTGCTCAATTGCAAAGTGACCATTCAAACCAAAAGCCTGAAGCTCAGTTAACAAAGAGAAATCTTTATTGATATGACCCCAACGCGTTTGTACAACTCCCACCTTATCATGACTAAAATAAGGCATGGTTTTTTGAAGAAAATCTTTTTCTGGCAAGAAATCCGAATCAAAAATTGCAATAAATTCACCTTCTACTCGATCCATTGCCTTGTCTAAAGCTCCTGCCTTGTAGCCGGTTCTATCTGTTCTATGAATATGTTTTATGTTTATTCCCTTTGCTTGTAATTCAGCAACCTTTTTAGCAATTAACTCAACGGTTTCGTCCGTAGAATCATCTAAAACTTGAATCTCAAATTTATCGGCGGGATAATCAAATTCTGCAATTTTATCAATTACACGTTCAGCAACATACATTTCATTGTACATCGGTAATTGAACCGTAACTTTTGGCGTTGTTGCTGCATTGTAAGGCAATTCCTCCATCGCAGCAATTTTCTTTCTAGTTCGTGCGTAAGTTATGGATAAGGTAAGTTGAATAACACTATAGATGAAAACCAATATTAAACAAGACCCATAAACGATTAAAATGATCTTTGCCAATAAGTGCGACCAATAATGTTCCTCATCCCCTTTATCACCCCAATTAAACATCCATGAAACTTTTAACGAAACACCAAATGGAGTCATTGTAAAATGCTCGCTATGGTCTGAATTTATCTCAATAGGTAAATATTGTTTGGTAAAATCCTTGTCGTTAATAATAATGACATACTTTCCGAACGGGATGTTATTAAAACTAAAATTTCCATTTTCATCGGATTTAGTTTCATATAATTTCCCGGATTCTTTACCCGCTAAGTCAGTTCCCACATCCAAAAGTTGTATCCCAACATCCTCACGTGGATTTTCTGTTGTAAAATCGAAAATAGATCCTTTTACTATTTTACATGTTTGTCCTATTAAAGTACTTGTAGTAGCAAAAAATAGTAAAGAAAATGCAAATTTTAACATATGTACATAATATTTAAATTTTATAAACACCTCATTTTGATCACTTTATTAAGCGCGACGGTATTTCCAAACAGCAAATATAATTTTAATTCCGGCAAGTACCGAACCTTTTATTGTTCCGGATACTTTTGACACCCCAATTCGTTTCCGATAATCAACTGGAACTTCACAATATGACATTTTTTTACGTCCAGCTTTTAACTGCATTTCTATCGTCCAACCATAGGTTTTATCTGCCATTTGAAGTGCTATCAATGACCTGTAATCTATTGCCCTGAATGGACCTAAGTCCGAATATTTTAAGCGATAAAAAATTCTCATTAATTTTGTTGCCAACCAATTGCCAAACACTTGTTGTGGGGTTAACGAATTCCTTTCCCTTTTACCTGAAACACGTGAGCCTATTACTAATTTGATATCCTTTTCAATAATTGGCTTGACCAAATCTATCAGTTGTTCTGGATAATCTGAATAATCTCCATCCAAGAAAACAACGATATCTGGCGTAATTTCAAGTTTTGAAATTGCTTCCATTGCCTTCAAACACGCCCACCCATAACCCATTCTATTTTCAGTAACTACTATCGCACCATATGATTCCGCTACGTTAACGGTAGCATCCGTCGAACCATTATTTGCAACGAATACGTTTCTCACCCAATCCATTGGTATTTCGGAAACCACTTTTCCAATTGACCTTTCTTCATTAAATGCTGGAATAATTACATCAATAATCCGCTTGTCGCATATCTCCATGCTTCAAATTTACATAAACTTTAAGATTATTTTAATGGAGAACTAAATCTCAGCATTTTCTTATTTACCTTTACCATAAGAAATTCAATATGAAAGTAGATATTTTAGCCTTTGCAGCCCATCCAGACGATATAGAATTAGCTGCTTCAGGTACAATCCTAAAGCATATTTCCTTGGGATATAAAGTTGCAATAGTAGATCTAACCAAAGGAGAATTAGGTTCTCGTGGAACTGCCGAAACGCGACTCGCTGAATCAGAAATATCTTCAAAAATATTAGGGATAACGGATCGCAAAAATCTTGATTTAGGGGATGGCTTTTTTACGCATTCTCAAGAAAATTTATTGAAAATCGTTGAACAAATAAGATACTATCAACCTCAAATCGTGCTAGCTAATGCTCCAGAAGATAGACATCCAGATCATGGGAAAGGTTCTAAACTTGTTGCTGACGCTTCTTTTCTGGCTGGGTTATTAAAAATTGAGACGACCTATGATGGTGAAAAACAATTGCCTCACCGTCCAAAAACAAACTTATTCTACATTCAAGACCGCTATTTAAAACCAGATTTAATTATCGATGTAACTCAGTTCGTTGATAAAAAAATTGAATGCATCAAAGCATTTAAAACTCAATTTTTCGACCCTGAATCTAAAGAACCAAACACCCCCATTTCTGGTCCAGAATTTCTTGATTTTGTAAAAGCCAGATTGTCAGATATGGGTAGAACAATCGGAGTGAAATATGGTGAAGGATTTATTACTGAAAGAACACTTGGAGTCGACAGTTTTTTCGATTTACGCTAACATTTTTTGGTAAATCATCGTAAATGAATTCGCAATACATTGCTGTGAAAACATATTCCTAATATTTTCATTGACTGTTTGTGGCTTTGGACTTTCTATGACCTGACGCATACCGTTAAACAAAGATATTCGGTCATTAATCTCGACCAAAACAATGTTTTCGGGCAGTTCATTAAAATCAAGTATTAACCCAACCTTTGTCGAAACTATCGGCATTCCCAAGACCAAGGCTTCGGCTAATACTACAGAAAACGTTTCCGAGAAAGAATTTAATATGAATGCACTAGAACTCGCCATTTCTTTTGCAGTATCCTTATAATTCAATCCTTCATAAATAATTACATGCTCTTCAATTTGCATTATTCGAACTATTTCTCTTAAATCAGTTGTGTTTTGGTCTGATACTATCTTTAAATAAACAGAATTGTTTTCCGTGCATAATTCTTTAAACGCATCCAATATACCTTGTACGTTTTTTACCTCATTTAATGTAGAAACGTGACAAAATGTAAACTTTTCAGGAGTCAATAAATTTTGGTTATAAAACGCTATGTCAACAACATTAGGAATTACGGTAGATTTAACGCCAAAATACTCGTAAATTGAATCGCTTAGAAACTTAGAAACAGTAGTAACCGCATTTGTTGATTTAAACACGAATCGCGTTAAATAAGTCTCTAGAAATGTGAATTTCTTTTTCAAAAAAACATTTGAATGCTCTGTTATCACTAAAGGTGCTCTAAAAATATTCTTGGCCAGTATAAAAAACAAGCCTTGTCGTAAAATCACATGACCATGTACAATATCTATTTTGGGAAGTTCTTTTTTGATACGTTTCAAGAAGCGGTATTGAATAATTGCACGAATAATTTTGCTTTTACCTGCTGGAATTAGCAAACGGTATTCTTCTACATTATTAATAGTCGTATTAATACGTACCACAGAATCACGATTGGATTTTTCAAAAACAATCATATAAACCTTATGTACTGTAGCAATTGCTTCCACATGAGACCTTACGAAATTGCCTAAAAACTGGTCTCTTTCAACTGGATACCAAGAACTTAAACACACAATATTGAATGACGAAGTATTCATTAACCGATTTCCTTCTCTGCCAATTTAAATTCAGAAGTTTTATGAAAAGTTAAAGATGGATAATCTCTTTCCGCCATGTCCAACAAAAATTTAGTCTCCGCAAGAAAGACGTAATTATCATCCTTATCTTTTGCAATATTACCTTGTTTAACCCGTAGAAATTGATCTAACTCAGACTGACTTGTTGTTGTAATCCAACATGCAATTTGATAGCTTCGAGGAACAAAACGACAATTTGCACCGTATTCATGCTCCAATCTGTGTGAAATAACTTCAAATTGAAGTTGACCAACTGTCCCTACAATTTTTCGTGTTCCGGGTTGCATAATAAATAATTGAGCAACTCCTTCATCCGTAAGCTGTCTAATTCCCTTATCCAATTGCTTAGATTTTAATGGATCTAGATTTTCAAGTTCCATGAACATTTCTGGAGAGAAACTAGGTATTCCTTGGAAATTGAATTTCGCGCCTTCAGTAAGCGTATCTCCAATTTTGAAATTCCCTGTATCATACAACCCAATAACATCACCAGGATAAGCTTCCTCAATTACGCTCTTGTCTTGCGCTAAGAAGGATGTCGGATTGGCGAACTTAAACTTTTTCGCTAATCGAACATGTTGATAAAAGGTATTACGTTCAAACTTACCTGAAACGATACGTAGAAATGCAATTCTATCTCTGTGTTTAGGATCCAAATTTGCGTGAATTTTGAATACAAATCCAGAAAATTTAGCATCACCGGGTTCAATTTGCCCTTCATCTGTCATCCTACCTCTAGGAAATGGCGAAATTCGAATAAATGTATCTAATAACTCTTTAACACCAAAATTATTTACTGCCGATCCAAAAAACACTGGAGCAACTTCCCCTGAAAGGTAAGTTTCTTTATCAAATGGATTGTAAACTCCATTAATAATTTCCAATTCTTCTCTTAATTCATTTGCCGGTTTTTCACCAACTAATTCATCTATTTGAGGATCATTTATATCGGATATAGAAACTACTTCTTTGGAAATTTTTGTTTTGTTAGCAGAGAATAAATTCAATTCTTGGTCAAAAATATTATAAACCCCTTTAAACCTGTCGCCCATTCCAATAGGCCAAGCAAGAGGGCGAACTTTAATATCTAATTTAGATTCAATTTCATCCAATAAATCAAAAGGATCTCGACCTTCTCTATCCATTTTATTAATGAAAACGATTACGGGTGTTTTTCGCATACGACAAACCTCCATTAATCGTTCCGTCTGTTCTTCAACTCCATTTGCACAATCAATCACCAAAATCACACTATCTACAGCAGTCAAAGTTCGATAAGTATCTTCTGCAAAATCTTTATGTCCAGGAGTATCCAAAATATTAATCTGCTTTCCTTTGTATTCGAACGCCATAACGGAAGTCGCAACTGAAATACCTCTTTGTTTTTCAATCTCCATAAAATCAGAAGTAGCCGTCTTTTTAATTTTGCTATTTTTCACCGCACCAGCAGATTGAATCGCTCCTCCAAAAAGCAATAACTTTTCGGTTAACGTTGTTTTACCAGCATCGGGATGAGATATTATCCCAAAAGTTCGACGTTTTTCAATTTCTTCTTTATACTTCATGCTATTTCACCTTAATATTCTATCGAATTGGCCTACAAATTTAAGATTTAAAACGGAAATCGTCTTTAAAAAAAAGCAAACATCTCCAATTTACCTCCAGACTAGATATATTAATCTAAAGTCCTATAAACAATTACCGGCATGGTCATATAATCCATAGAAACAGTCGCGATCATGCCATTCTTAATTGCTACATTCTGTGAAGCCAAATTATCTACATGGATAATTGAAATGAAACTAGTTGCTATCGCATTTTCAACCACAAAGTTTTTGATGGTTCTTGCAATTTCAGTTCCGTATCCCATATCCCAATACTCTGGTTTTAAACTGTATGTGATTTCAAATTCATTAATGCCATCAATATCTCGAGTCAAAATTCCACCTAAGCCCACTAACTTTTCTGAATACTTATCAATTACGGCTAATTGACCAAAAGCGTTGTCTTCTGTATATCTTTCTAGCTGCCTTCCAATCCAAAATGCTGCCTTTTCCATATTATTTCGATCCAAACTAATAGGTCCTACAAATTTTTCCATAGGATTATTTACAAAGAAATCGGCCCAAGAATCAATATCTACAAGCTCTAATTTTCTAAATATCAACCTTTCACTT
>JAYSRU010000206.1:0-9618 GCA_043720875.1 Crocinitomicaceae bacterium | reverse complement strand
GGCAGTAAAACCAATATTATTGGTTACACCATTGTTCCAAATATAGTTTAATGCACCACTTCCAACCAACGTAACATTACTGTATCTACAAACCGTTTGATTTGCTCCAGCACTTACATTTGGTAAATCATTTATGACAATTAGTAAAGTGTCATTTTTTGTACATCCGTTTGCGTCGGTACCTGTTACGATGTAGTTTCCTTCAATAGTTGGTAAGAAGTTAATATTATTCATAACACCATTGTTCCAAGTATAGGTCAGCGCACCTCCAGAAGCATTTAAAATTGTATTCGAGTTTTCACAAATGCTCATGTCATTTCCAGCAAATACCGAAGGTAATGGGTCGAGTACAATCAATAAGGTGTCAGCATTTATACATCCGTTTGCGTCGGTACCAGTTACGACGTAATCTCCACCAGCGTTTGGTGAGAATGCAACATTATTCATGGCTCCATTATTCCAAGTATAAGTTAGTGCTCCAGTACCGTTTAAAATTGTATTTGAGTTTTCACAAATGCTGATGTCATTGCCAGCAAATACATTAGGTATAGTATTCACAGTTAACGAAACATTGTTTGTTTTACCACTACAAGCTAAAATAGTGTTGGTAATTTTGACATAATACGTACCTGCAATTGAAACGTGTAGACTATCATTGGTTTCGTTTAATAGTATATTATTGTCTTTAAACCATTCATAGTTTACACCCGCTAAAGAATTCAAAGTGAAAAGTGTCGTGTCTGCTTCACAAATTGAAGTATCAACCGCAGTTAAAGATGCCATTGAAGATTCGACGCACGTATTAATTTGATAAATCGATAAAGTGCTACTTACTTCATTGGATAAGATCATTAATGCGTTGCCATTTGGAGATTGATTTGCCGGAATCAACAAAATTCCTTCGGCACCCAAATCTGGACCACTTCCTGAAGCCGTTCTATTGTTGTAATAGCCTACATAAATTGGCATGGAAGGCGTTTCAACGTTAAATACCATAACACCGCCGATTCTTTCCAAAGAAACAAACAAGTAATTCTTATTGTCAATTACAGCATGTGTAACGCCTTCTGGCTCCGGGCCCTTGTCATCCGATCTATTTTTGGAAGTAGCGGCACCAGTTGAATTTGAAGCGTTAAAAAATGAACTTGTTGCACTGTGGTTTGAAGTTATTTGTTCAATTAAAGATTTTGAATCAAATACCAACGTTCCAGTTTGGGCATCAAAAATACTAAATGAACGACTTCCCATAACATGTATTTCATCTAAATCTCCATCTAAATCAGTATCTCCAGAATATTTTAACGCGTTAAGTCGCCCTAAGAATTTATTATTTTTCAAAATACTTTGATCTGGAAAAATTGTAGGGTCTAAAACTATCGCGCTTGAAGAAATACGATTGGCATCAATCACACTTCCAAATTCTCGCGAATCACCTTCGTTGGCTGTAAAAATATATCCTTGATTTGAAATAGTTGCATAGGTAATAGCATCAGGCATAAAAGCTCCTTTAATTGGTAAGTTTCCGGTAATTAATACGGAACCACTTTGATCGGAGGCATCTAATCCATTTCCTGAACCTGATCCATAGTTACTATAGCCTAAAGCTCTCAATTCTAAGATCGTATTGGTAGTTAAGTCAATCACCAACATGGCATTGTTTTCTTGAATTCCAATATAGGCTTTGGTGTTGTCGTCGGAAATTGTGATGTATTCTGGCTCAAAATCTTGTGCGATACTAGCGCTTGTAGAAAACACGCGAATTCCTTGAGCGCGTAACATTGCTCCTTGACCATTATATGCAGTAAAGCCTATGTTATTAACATTTGCAGTTGTTAAGTTTACGTATCCTGGTGTCAAATCTATTACACTAACTGACCCCTCTGGGTCCACTGAATAGGAAGCATTTGGTTCACCTTCATTGGCCGTTAAAATTGTTGTGAAATTTTTATTGAAAGTTATCATGTCTGGCATTGCACCTACTTCAATTTGGTTGATATAGTTCCCGTTATAATCTAAAAACAAAACAGATCCATTAGCTTGTGGATTAATGTTTTCAACTGCAATAGCGATTACGCTATCATGAGCAACAACGGAATTCAAGCCACCACCATAAGTAAGAATATTTACGGATGAGAGTAAAATTGGTGTTGCAGGGGAATTGAAATCTATGATATCTAATTTTTTAGCGATACTATTCACAATATATAATCGATTGGTGGAAGAATCAAAAGCGCTTATTTCAGCTGAATTGGACCCTGCTGGACCGTTCGAAAAACTACTTAACAAGGATAAGTTTAATTCATTGGTTGGAGTAGGTGCAACATAATCGTTGTCTTTTACATAAACAATAGAGTAATACTCACTTGCATGAACACGAACATTTGTATTGGGTAATAGCTTGACAATTAGTCTTTCTGCTAATTCAGCTTCACTATCATCATTTATAGTTATAGGAACTTGAAATATTCCTGTACTGTTTGCCGGAACAATTACGCTACCTATAGCTAAAAAGTCACTTCCTACTGTTGCGTCTGCATAATTTGCTAATCCTAATTGAATAGTTACGGGACCTTGGTTCGGGGTAGAAATAGTGACAGGGATATTAACTGTTCCTACATTTTCATTTACGGTTAAGAAATTTGATGCGGTCGCAATTTTTAGTTCTACCGGTGTTTCAAAAATGCGAAACAAATCAAAACGTGACGTTCCGGTAGACATACCGCTTAAGGCATAAGTGCTTGTGCTGCGTGCCGAAAGGTATTGACCAGAAATTGGATCAAAATCTGAAACTATTCTAAAAGCAGCATTAGCGTTATTGTTTAATGCCGTAACAGAAGATAAATTAACACTTCTAAAATACCAGGTATCGCCAGTTCCTGTAGCTTGAGGTATGAAAGTAAATGTTGTTGAGTTTACCCAAGTTGGCGTAGGATTGGTTATGTCTAGGGTATATTGTAAAACCCAAGTATTTGCACTCGTGTTACTCAAACGTTGCCAAAATTCAAGGTTCACGCCATTAAATCCTATAGTATTTACATTAAATTGTGCACCTGCACTTTTTGGAAAAGTTCCTTGAGCTGGATAATTTGTTGTATTCAATCCAGAATTATCTAAGGTATTTGCATCTAATGAATATCCCGACGCGAAGGTCGAGGTCGTTCCACCAACCAGACTAGCAATTCCCAATCCTGAATTTGGTGTTAATTCACCTGTACTTGCAAGTGCATCACCTGGTCCTATTGTGTTAAAATCCCAAAAAGCAATTAATGATTGCGCGTTTAAGATTATTGGACTTAAAAGCGTTAAAAGTAAAGTTAGTTTTTTCATATTTTCTCAATTACATTTTTAATTTCTGCAAAATTACCGTCTCTTTTGTTGAGCGAAATTAAATGCAAATTAATTGAGGGTTATTTTAGACGTATTGGAGACCAAATTATTAATACCGAATTGATGTTGTATTTTTTTATCCGTGTAAAAAACCATTATGGCTCAACTAGAAAATATAGCCTAAATTGATTAATTCTGTTTGTATCCCAATTTTGACTTTGGAGGATGTTGTTCTTTAACTGCAAAGCTTAACATACTTTGCATCCATACATGTTTGTTGAAAATAGGAAGTTTTGGTAAACGATACTTTTCAAATAAATCAAGTTCGGCAAAATTAATTCGATATGAATAAAAAAAAGAGCGACTATCAAAATTGATAACCGCTCTTTTTGCTAAAACAATATTAGATTACTTATAGGTAGATAGGTGTTCCTTTTGGATGCGTTACCTTGAATGAATAAGTTAACGTTTTTATTTCCTTTTGTTTCACTTGTACATCCCATGTTAATTCACCGGTTGTACTTGTAAATTTAGCTCCTTTGCCGTCTTCCAGTTCAATCTTCACATTTGGGTTCGTTGTGATTGGAATTTGATCTTCGATGATGATAGCAATGTTCGTATTTTTTTGATTTCTGATTTCAATTTTATACGATTGAGTATACTCTCTAGTTTCACCTATGAATTTCTCTTTGGTTTCTTTTTTAAGTAATGTACGCTTGATTACGATGTTAGGATCTTTCCCAAGACTTAATTTCATGGTGTCTTCCATTGTTCCAGGATCTAGGTAAGTTGCCCCAATATACGATCCGTCAAAGAAGATATTCGCTTCTCCTGGTACAAGACTTAAATCTTCGAGGTTAGTTAAATGTGCAACAAGGTATGCTCCAGCATCTAATTTTGGAACCGCATAATATTTAAGGTTGGCATCAACTTCTTTGCTACTGATTAATACAATGTGATTTTCGTTATTGTTCTTAATCTCATACGGAAGATCGATTTTAAATTCGGCCGAAATCATATTGTCTATTTGAGACATAAATTCAATACTTGTTGCCGCATCAACAGAATATTTTTCACTATCTGCCCTTGAGTTTGTAGCCATGCCTTCTTGCGCCATTGAAGGAGCATTTAAGTCATATTGTGAACGTGCTTTTTTAGCCGAAGGACTTGGGCGGTAGGCGACATAGTCGATATACCATGGGTGAAGTGTTGGCTTCGTTTTGTTTTGAAAAGGATTATTAGTTGAGATAGTTAAACGTACATCGCTCCAAAGCTGATCAGTTTGTTGGTGAACCAAAGCTTTATAGGTTAACGCAATTTTCCCGGTTGCAACATCAGTTCTAATATCATATTGAGGTGTCCAACCTGCATCATTAACCAGGTAAGAAAGAGATAGTTTACCAGTTGTGATTTCTTTGGCGGATACGGTAACGATTATTACATGCTCTGGTCCTTTTGGTACGGCTAATAAATCAGCTTCGGCTGTGTAACGACTTAACTCATTTAGTACTTCGCGGTAATGTGCAATTTGTTCTTCTTTGTTCGTTTTGCGTTGACCAAATTTTAACTCAGATCGATTCAATTCCATCATCTTAGTTTGGTAATAATCGATAGCAGCTTTTAGTAATTGTAGCGAATCATTTACTTTTCCTCTACCAGAAATTGCACCGTTATTAGAAAGTATAGATTTAGTCGTGTTAATGACTTGAAGCTCTAATACCAGTTCTTGCAAGGCGTATTGTGCAAATTTCAAACTGTCGGTATAATTTTCAATTTTACGTCGAATTGCAATCGGTAATTCAGCGAATTTTTTTGTAGTTATCGGCTCAGGATAAATGATGCTATGTTTAGAGTCGATAATAATCATGTTACCGGTACCTCTCACCTGAAGACTTTGATCTTGAATGCCGTTAGAGATGTTGGAGATAATTATTTTGGTTATCCCTGGTTTTACAGAGTAACTAGCTTTGTGATTTATTTGCGCACCTTGTGGGTAAACAATTACATCTTGAATTTGAGATTTCACTTTCTCGTCGTCGTTTCCTGCTAATGCATTTGTTGTGATACCAAGTGAGAGTAAAATTAAGAATGGTAGTTTCATGATTTCTTGATTATTTATAAATTATTTGCTGATGGCTAATACATACTAACTTCAGTTTGGTTCAAAAAAAAAGAGGAATAGTTAAAAACTGTTCCTCTTAAACATGCATTCAATGTACTGTTTTTAAAACTTAAAACTCACTCCTAAACTTGCAATGATAGGGAATTGGTAGATGGTTTGATACGTAAATCGGTTTACGTAAAAAATATTATTTCTATCGTAAATATTGGTTACTCCTCCTGTGATTTCTAAGATAGATTTGTTCTTGAAAATGAATTGTTTTTTAGCCGTAACATCTAGTCTATGATAATAAGGCAATCTGTCTGAATTGAATTTACCTAATAACAAACCTACCGTACTGCTGTTTGAAGTAGCATAGTTTGTTGTAACTCCATTTTGGAATGTTTCTGGCTGATAATAACCAGCAGAAGGCGTGTAGGGTAAACCAGAACCTAAGTTCCAGCGAATAGATAATTCTAGGTCTTTCTTTTTCCCGAATGAATAACTAGCGACAATATTTACGTTATGACGTCTGTCGAAAACCGGAGCATATATTTCAAAACCATCATATCTCGTAGATTTACCAAGAGAATAAACTGCCCATAAGTAGAATCTATTCACGCTATATTTACCTGAAAGATCGACACCGTATGATTTACCTTCTTCAATAATAAAATCTTTCGTTTCGATGTCTGGTTTCCCTACAGCGATTGCAGTTCCTTCTTCATAGATCTTGTTAACATTAATATTCGATAGTTGCTTAAACCATTTAAAGTACGGTTCAACATTCAATGAAATAGTTTTAGATAAATCTATTTCAAAACCTGTTATTGCGTGGTAAGCATATTGTAAACCGTTATTTACATCTCTTGTTTTGCCGTTTTCACCGGTGTAAGTGGCTTGAACATTTGTTGGAGCAGATAATAGACCATTAAACAAATTTACAATATCTCTATCTGATGATGCTGAGGTGAAATTTTGAGAATAACGACCACCAGCTGCTTTGAATCTTAGTTTTTCAGTTGCATTGAACTTAATTGCCAATCTTGGCTCCAGAGAAACTTCATTGTAAGCCGCGTAGTATTGAATTCTCAACCCTGGCTGTACAACCCATTGAGATTTCACGACACGATAATTGACATATCCCGCTAGTTCAGTTGAATTGCTTTTACTGGTAATCAATGTTGCTGCATCATTATAGGTTGTATAATCTGTACTGAATGAATTAATAGATAATCCATAGTTTAATTCACTATCGGTCGTTAAGAAGTAAGTGAAATCAAATCCAAGTTCATATCCACCAATCTTACTGTAACGCTCTGGAATAGTTTCTTCTAAGAATTTAACCGTATAATTTGAACCATTAACATGACCCCGAATGATTAGAGGTGAACCACTTGGGATTAATGTAAAATTAACACCTCCGCCTGAAGCTGTCCAGCCTAAAGTTGCTAAGCCAAAGTAGTTTACTTTATCTTCATTATGGAAACCGAAAACGCTTGCTTTGCTTCCCGTACCACTTTGAAAGGTAACCTTACCGAAAACGTCCGTAAAGTCGAAAGGCATACCTAATCCGTTGTTTACGTTTTTATAAAGAGATTTTGATGTTTGATCGATAAGTGAATTTTTTACAGATAGTATATATGAAATTCCACCGTTTCCACTTTTGTTTTTCTTCAACGGACCTTCTAAAACCAATTTAGCCATAAAGGGCGAAATGGAAACTTTACCTCCGATTTTCTTTTTATTACCATCACGGTAACTTATATCCATAATCGAAGAAATACGTCCACCATACGTTGCATCAAATCCACCAGTATATATGTCAACATTTTTAACTAATTCAGTTTCGAAAACAGAGAAAAACCCAATCGAGTGGAAAGGGCTATAAATTGTCATCCCTTCTAACAATACTTTATTTTGGATCGGTGTTCCTCCACGAACATACAATTGCCCTCCCTGGTCACCCGTAGTTACAACTCCTGGGGTTACCGAAAATGCGCTTACAATGTCATTTTCTGCACCTTGACTTGGAATACGTTCAAGTCCTTTTTTATCTAAAGAGATTTGTGACATTCCAACTTCAGTCTTTTTAGCTTTGTCAACCCCAGAAATCTCAACATCAATCACTCCAACTTTCGTACTTGGAGCCATTTGAATATTTAAACTCGTAATTCCTGTAGCTTCTTTAACTGATACTTTTTTTATGATTGTATCAAACTCAAAACCATAAAACAACAAGGTGTATTCTCCTATTGGCAATTTAGAAAACGAGAAAATGCCTTCTAAATCAGTCAACATTTTTTTATCTGCTCCGGTGCTCTTTAAAATTACTTTAAATTGACTCAATGCTTCTCCATTGGCCTGATCGTAAACGTTACCTCTAATGGTATGGTTTTGAGCAGTGATGGAAAAACTTAAAAGACTCGCGAAAATGAATAGAATTGTTTTCAATATATAGTTTTTTTATTTTGAGTGCATAGTTAACCATTTTACAAATAATTAACAAGCGTTATTTGATGTTGTGTAGCTATGTTGGTATAAAGTATACTTTTAATTGTTTAATAGGATTTTTGCTTTATTCCAGAAGGCATCTAACGTGTTCAGATCCATGGTTTTAATGTCTTTTGCTTCGTTTGTTATTAATTCTTCCATCAATTGGAATCGTGCTTTGAATTTTAAGTTGGTTTTTTCCAACGCAGTTTCTGGGTTGACATTAATAAAACGTGCATAGTTTATGATAGAAAATAAAACATCTCCGAATTCACTTTCGATCTTATCCTTGTTTTCTGCGTCAATTTCCACCTTTAACTCATTCAATTCTTCCACAACTTTTTCCCAAACTTGTTCTTTATTTTCCCAATCAAATCCGATGCCCTTCACCTTTTCTTGCATGCGTTGGGCTTTGATCAATGCGGGTAATGATTTTGGAACACCTTCAAGAACGGACTTTTTCCCTTCTTTTAGTTTTAATTTCTCCCAGTTAATTTTTACTTCTTCTTCCGTTTCGGCGATAACGTCACTATAAATATGGGGGTGACGATGGATTAACTTATCACAAACTTTATTCAATACAGTTTCAACGTCAAATGCACCCGTTTCTGAGCCAAGCTTACTGTAAAAAACCAAGTGCAGAAATAAATCACCTAATTCACCTTCAATTTCTTTGAGATCGCCTTGCATGATAGCATCAGATAACTCATAAGTTTCTTCAATGGTTAAATGTCTTAAACTTTCAATAGTTTGTTTTTTATCCCAGGGACACTTTTCTCGCAATTCATCCATAATTGTTAAGAGTCTCTCGAAGGCTACTAATCGCTTGTCCATAAAATATTTTTTGCAAAGGTAGTTTCAAAAATTGGGTTGGCTTGTTTTAGCAATTGATTCTTTTCCTTTCTTATATTTGCAGTATGTTGAAAATAGGTCTGCTATCTTTGTGTGTTTGCATTTATACTGTAAATTGCTGGAGCAATGATACAATTAGACCCTTTAGATTATTTTTTAAAGCACGTGATTTAGGAGTTCAATTGAACACAGGGGTTGGGTTTTTAGCTTTGCACACAGAAGAAATAGCTCACCTGCCTATTCAGCGC
The DNA here is from genome assembly GCA_043720875.1 of Crocinitomicaceae bacterium. Taxonomy (GTDB): domain Bacteria; phylum Bacteroidota; class Bacteroidia; order Flavobacteriales_D; family Crocinitomicaceae; genus JAYSRU01. The sequence continues at coordinate 597 of JAYSRU010000206.1, read as the reverse complement.
ACACATTGCGTAGGTTTGGCATTACTAGTGCATACACGAGGTGATAAAAGTTGGCAAAGTCAATATAAAAAGCCAACGTATGGCATCAGTTTTAATCATAGCGGATTAAGTAATGATAAAATATTGGGAAAGTCATATTACCTCGATGCGCATGTTGAATTGCCGTTGATTCATAGCGAAACATTTAGTTTTTTCTGGAAATATTCATTTGGAATTGCCTATTTAACCAAGCGATTCGACCAACAAACAAACCCAAAAAACAATGCTATTGGTTCCCGTTGGAACGCTGCAGCATCGACAGGTTTTGGAATGCGAAAGCGTTGGAATAGCTTTGAGTTGATGTCTACGATAGAAATGGACCATTTCTCAAATGCAGCCATCATATTGCCAAACCTAGGTCTTAATATACCCATGCTTAAAGTGGGGATATCAAAACGAATTGATGCTAGTCAACCGCCTCAAAATGTGCTTCAAAGTACAAATTATTCAAAGTCTTTGAGGTTAACAGCACTTGTAATTGGTTCAACCAAACAATATTTCCCAACGGGTGGAAAGAACCATCCTATTATTGGACTGGTTACGTTGCTGACTAAACAG
>JAYSRU010000205.1:0-9786 GCA_043720875.1 Crocinitomicaceae bacterium | reverse complement strand
GAAACCGAGTCAGGAAACCAAGCTACTTCAACCGGAGTTGCAGGAGGTGTGATTTTTACAATCGACGTACCTTTACGTGTTCCAACTAAGGCGTATTCGTTACCCAATTCATCCGTATACCCCCAAATATCATTGAGTTGCGTATCGTGTAAATTAATATAACTGACATGACTGATTGAATCTATTTGAAAATTTTGAGCGTAGCTAGATTCAATTGAAAAAAAAACAGCAATTACGATCCAATAGAATGTTTTCATAAGAAGAAATTAAAGAAAGAAAATCATGGCAAGTATAAAAACTATAATTATCGCAAGATATTGCCAAAAATCAACGAAATAGGGTGAATAATTTTTCCAGAATTCTTTTAGCTTTTGCATAACGTAAAGGTATGAACTAAAATGAAATAGTGTACTTTTGTGCAAATATTCGGTTCATGATAAAAATACTAATATCTTTCTTTTTTGTTGGCTCATGTTTTTCACAAACAACGTTATGGAAAGATTCTACAAATAAACTCGAACTTTCAGGTTATTTTGATGGCTATTATAGTTACTTCAATCAAAAAAACAATAATGGGATCAGTCCTTACTTGTATTCTTCGAATCGAACCAATGAATTGTCTATTAATCTAACCTATATTAAAGTTACGTATACCTCGGAAAGATTTACGTTAAACATTGCACCAGGTTTTGGATCCTATATGGATGCAACTTATGGAAATGAACCCTTCGGATTGAATAACATTCTTGAAGCAAATGTCAGTTATAAAATGTTCAAGAACCGCTCAATCTATATGGATTTTGGTGTTTTTTCATCACCTTTCACTAATGAAACAGCGATTTCTAAAGATCACATTACCTATACAAGAAGTTTAGCTGCAGAAAACGTTCCCTATTTTCTCACTGGCGCAAAGGCAACTATTCCTTTAAATAAAAAATTGAAATTAATGTTGTACGTTGTGAATGGTTGGCAAGAAATTCATGACCCAAATGATGGAAAGGCAATTTGCACGCAATTGGAATACAAAAAAGATTCAACCTTTTTGTTAAATTGGGACACATTTGCAGGAAATGAAAGGTCACAGTTTAGCCCTGAATTTAGAACTCGAATTTTTTCCGACTTATATTTTATATACAACCACAAAAAATGGAATTTTACCAGTTGTGTTTATGCGGGTGCCCAAGAATTGAGTGCTGCAGGAATTTTTGATTATCATTTTTGGCAACAAGCGAATATTATTGCCCAATACAATCTGAATTCAAAAATAGGTATTGCAGCTCGCTTAGAATATTTTTCTGATCCAAATCTTTCTATTTCGCAAACACCCTATACAGGTATTTCTGGATTTGATTGTGGAGGAGCATCACTCGGATTAAATTGTAAACTTGCTTCGAAGTTGCTTTTTCGTTTAGAAAGCAGAATGATGTATTCTGATAAGGCAATTTTTCTAACCAAAGACAATTCATTAAATCATAATGCAACCTGGTTTACAGCTAATGTAACAGCTTGGTTCTAAAATCTATAAGGTAATTAAACGTCTTTAGATTGACTCTCAATTTGTTTCTTGAGGTTTGTCATTTCCTTCTCTTTTCTCAAAGTTTTTCTATAACTAGCGATTTTTGCAAACGCGAAACCTCCAATCATACTTAAAACGATAACAATTGTTAGCGGCAATTTCACATGCATTACTACGAAATGAACTTGAGTTTCTTTCCAATTAAATACTGCAAAAAGCACTGTGAAAATGCCAAGTAAACTATACCCGACAAACTTTGCCTTTCCTAATGACGTTAATCCATCCCAAAATTCTCTCATACTGTTCTAATTTATTTCAAAGGTACAATATTCTAGCACCACACAAAATACAATGTAAAAATTCTATCTCAAAATTATGGGCAAAAAAAAGCCTGCATCAAAGGATACAGGCTTTCAAATTTGATAGTTACTTCTTAATCTTCTTTTGTAGGCTCTTCTTCAGATGCTTCTGGAGATGGAGTTTCATCAGGAGTTTCAGTTACTTCAGGTGTAACTTCTTCCGAAGCAGCAGCTTCAACAGGAGCATCAGTCTTGGTAGTAGCAGCTGTAGAAGGTCCTCTTCGTGAACGACGAGTAGTTTTCTTAGCATCTGCACCAAGCAATAATTCGTTGAAATCAACCAATTCGATCATACACATTTCTGCATTATCTCCTAAACGGTAACCTGTTCTGATAATACGTGTGTACCCACCTGGACGCTCAGCAACTTTTGGAGAAACAACTCCAAACAATTCTGTTACTGAATATTTACTTTTCAAGTAACCAAATACAGTACGACGTGAGTGTGTAGTATCGTTTTTTGATTTCGTAATAAGTGGCTCAATATACCCTCTCAAAGCTTTAGCCTTAGCAACTGTAGTGTTGATACGCTTAAATTCGATGAGTGAGCAAGCCATGTTAGATAACATCGCCTTACGATGAGGCGTAGTTCTACCTAAATGATTTACTTTTTTTCCGTGTCTCATTATTTCTAATTTCTTTTATCCGCGAGGAATGGTTTTGGACTAATCTTTATCTAGTTTGTATTTCGCAACGTTCATTCCGAAATTCAATCCTTTGTTGTCCACTAAATCTTCCAATTCAGTTAACGACTTCTTACCAAAGTTTCTAAATTTCAAAAGGTCATTTTTATTGTAGCTAACTAAATCGCCTAATGTTTCAACATCTGCAGCTTTTAAGCAATTTAATGCTCGTACAGAAAGATCCATATCAACTAACTTAGTTTTTAACAACTGACGCATGTGTAAAGAAGTTTCATCAAACTCTTCAGCATCCGCTTTAACCTCACTGTCAAGTGTAATTTTCTCATCAGAGAATAACATGAAGTGATGAATTAATATTCTTGCTGATTCCTTTAAAGCATCTTTTGGATGAATAGAACCATCAGTAATCAATTCGATAACCAATTTTTCATAATCCGTCTTTTGCTCAACTCGGAAATTTTCAACTGCATATTTTACGTTTTTGATTGGCGTAAAAATAGAATCTATGAAAATAGTCCCGAAAGAAGCATTTGAATGCTTATTTTCTTCAGCTGGAACATATCCACGACCTTTGTTGATTGAAAGTTCCATTTCAAACTTCACATTATTTTCTAAGTTACAAATAACTTGCTCTGGATTTAATACTTGGAAAGCTGTTGTAAACTTACCAATATCTCCTGCAGTTACTGTACTTTGATTAGAAATAGAAATCAAAACAGTTTCATTGTCTGTTCCTTCGATCTGACGTTTGAAACGTACTTGTTTAAGGTTCAAAACAATTTCGGTTAAATCTTCAACGATACCTTTTATTGTACTAAACTCATGGTCTGCACCTTCAATTTTAACTGAAGTAATTGCAAAACCTTCAAGCGAAGATAATAAAATACGGCGTAAAGAATTTCCGATAGTAATACCGTAACCCGGTTCAAGTGGACGAAATTCAAACAAGCCATTACGCTCATCAGAATTAATCATTATAACCTTGTCAGGCTTTTGAAAATCAAGAATAGCCATTTTTAACAGTATTAATTATTTAGAGTAAAGTTCTACTATAAGTTGTTCCTTGATGTTTTCAGGGATCATTTCTCTTTCAGGAATGGCAAGTAATTTACCGCACATATCTGAATTATTCCAATCCAACCAGTCAAAACGCTTCGTTGTTGAAGAAAGTGAATCAGTGATTGCCTCTAAAGATTTAGATTTTTCACGAACACCAACTACATCACCAATACGTAACGTATAAGAAGGAATGTTTACTACTTCACCATTAACGGTGATATGCTTATGACCAACTAACTGACGAGCTCCACGACGTGAATTCGAAATTCCCAAACGGAATACAGTGTTATCTAAACGTAATTCACAAAGTTGTAACAAATTTTCACCCGTACGTCCAGACATAGCATGTGCTCTTTCGAACATATTCCAGAATTGACGCTCTAATATACCATAAGTATATTTCGCTTTTTGTTTTTCACCAAGTTGAATTGCATATTCAGATTGCTTTCCACCTCTTCTTTTGTTTGGACCATGTTGACCTGGGCCGTAATTTTTGCGATCTAACGCTTTGTCTGGTCCAAAAATCGGGTCACGGAAGCGACGCGCAATTTTGGACTTAGGACCTGTATATCTTGCCATTTCTATTTTAGTTTTCGGGAGTCATGAATTAAGGCTTTTCCTTCGATGACTTTAGTCCCTTTTGTTAATTACTAATTGTTAAACGCGACGACGTTTTGGAGGACGACATCCATTATGCGGCATCGGTGTTACATCGATTATCTCGGTAACTTCAATACCACTATTGTGTAGAGAACGAATTGCAGATTCACGTCCAGCCCCTGGGCCTTTTACGTAAACTTTAACTCTGCGTAATCCGAAGTCATGTGCTTCTTTGGATGCATCCTCAGCAGCAACTTGTGCAGCATACGGAGTGTTCTTTTTAGAACCCTTGAAGCCCATTTTACCAGCCGATGACCAAGAAATTACTTGACCAGCGTTGTTCGTCAATGAAATAATCACGTTGTTGAAGGTAGCTTGAATATGCGCTTCACCCATCGCGTCTACTTTGACGTTTTTCTTCTTCTTTTGATTTGACTTTGCCATTGTTATGGATTATTTAGTTGCTTTTTTCTTGTTTGCAACAGTTTTTCTTCTACCTTTTCTCGTACGAGAATTATTTTTAGTACGTTGACCTCTTAATGGAAGACCCGCTCTGTGACGAATTCCACGTGTACAACCAATATCCATCAAACGCTTAATGTTCAATTGGATTTCAGAACGAAGTTGACCCTCCGTCTTAACCTCACCGATTGAAGTACGAATAACAGCAAGCTGATCATCATTCCAATCTTGAACCTTAATGTTCTCATCAATATTGTTTGCTACTAAGACAGCCTTAGCAGTACTTCTTCCTATTCCGAAGATGTAAGTGAGGCCTATAACGCCTCTTTTGTTTCTTGGTAAATCAATACCAGCAATTCTAGCCATAATACTTTTGGTTAACCTTGTCTTTGTTTAAGTTTCGGATTTTTCTTATTAATCACGTAAACCACACCTTTTCTCTTTACGATCTTGCAATCTGCAGTTCGTTTTTTCACTGAAGCTCTTACTTTCATTATTTCTCTTAGTTAGAAAGTTATTTATATCTGAATGATATTCTCCCTTTTGATAAATCATAAGGAGACATTTCAACCTTAACACGATCACCAGGCAAAATTTTAATGTAATACATTCTCATTTTTCCTGATATGTGAGCAGTAAGGATATGTCCGTTTTCTAGTTCAACTCTAAACATTGCGTTTGACAATGCTTCGATAATTGTTCCATCTTGCTCTATAGCGTTTTGCTTTGCCATATCTAATTATGCAATTTCTCTACGTCCACGAATTCTCGTACCACCTTCCATCAATCCATCCATATGGCGATTAACCAAGTATGTTTCAATTTGTTGTAGCGTATCTAATACTACACCAACCATGATGAGTAAAGATGTTCCTCCAAAAAACATAGCGAATCCATTAGACACACCACATATTTTTGCAATTGCAGGAAGTATTGCGATAACAGCTAAGAATATAGCGCCAGGCAATGTAATTCTCGAGATTAACGTATCGATGTAAGACTGAGTTTCTTCTCCAGGCTTAATGCCAGGAATAAAACCTCCTCCTTTTTTCAAATCGTCCGCCATTTTACGAGGATTAATCATTATTGCAGTATACAAGAATGTAAACACAATAATCAATACTGCCAAAGTTACATTGTAAATCCAACCATAAGGATCAGAAAAACCAGCTTTTGGCAATAACATTACAGGTACCGTCATAATTGCTTGCGCAAAGATGATTGGCATTACTCCACTTGAATTCACTTTAACAGGAAGGTATTGACGCGCAGAATCTGTTCCTGCATTTCTTGCCCCAACAATTCTACCCGCAAAATTCAATGGAATTTTTCTTACACCTTGCACAATTAATATCGTACCCATAATTATTAAGAAGAATAAAATCAACTCAATAAACAAGCGTAAAATATTACCATCTATACTTCCAACTTCACCTGTTACGGCTTCTGGTAAACGTGAGATGATACCTACTGTGATTAATAAAGAAATACCATTACCAATTCCTTTGTCCGTAATTCTTTCCCCTAACCATACTGCAAACATAGAGCCTGCGATCAAAAGAATAATTGTTTGCGTCCACCAAGGCGCTCCTTGTACAGAGGGCATAGCTTCAGCAGGAACAGAAAAACCAATATATGAAACTGCTTGAAGTGCACAGATCACAATAGTACCCACACGCGTAAACATGTTGATTTTCTTACGACCTGATTCACCATCGTTTTGCATTTTTTGGATTTGCGGAACCGCCATACCCAGTAATTGCATAATAATTGATGCAGATATATAAGGCATTATCCCTAAAGATAATATCGAAGCGTTACTAAAAGCACCTCCTGAGAAAATGCTTAATAGTGTAGCTAACGTACCTTCTGACCCAGAACTAGCAGCAAGCGCTTCACTATTAATTCCTGGTAAAATAATAAAAGTTCCAATTCTGAAAACTAATATTAAACCAAGCGTTAATACGATACGATCTCTGAGTTCTTTTACAGACCAGATGTTTTTGATATTTGAGATAAACTTTTTCATAGTTAGGTTATCGCGGTATCAATTAAAGTTCTGTGCAAGTTCCACCTGCATTTTCGATTGCTGCCTTAGCAGAAGAAGAAAATTTATGTGCTGCTATTACAACTTTAGCTTTCAATTCACCTCTTCCTAAGATTTTTACTAAATCATTACGAGAAGTTAAACCGTTTTCAATCATAACTTCTAGCGTAACATCAGTGATGTTTTTGCGGTCAGCCAATGCTTGAATCAAGTCCAAGTTGATTGCCTTGTATTCTACACGGTTAATATTCTTGAAACCGAATTTCGGTACACGACGTTGAAGTGGCATTTGCCCACCCTCAAAACCGATTTTTCTGCTGTAACCAGAACGAGATTTCGCTCCTTTGTGACCTCGAGTCGCTGTACCTCCATGACCAGAACCCTGACCACGAGCAATACGCTTGTCTTTTTTCACCGATCCAGCAGCTGGAGTTAAATTATTTAAATTCATGATGAATGCTTATTATTGAATTAATCAATTACTTGTAGAAGGTGTTGTACTTTTTTCACCATTCCCATTATTGCTGGGTTTACTTCTTTCTCAACTGTTTGGTTAAGTTTCGTAAATCCAAGTGCTTTAATTGTCGCTTTTTGATCAGCTGGACGTTTAATCGCACTTCTTACTTGTTTGATTTTAATTGTTGCCATTGTTCAAAAATTAACCGTTAAATACTTGATCTAAAGTGATACCACGTTGACGTGCTACAGCAACTGCATCTCGCATTTGCCCTAACGCATCTATAGTCGCTTTAACCACGTTGTGAGGATTTGAAGATCCTTGTGATTTAGCTAATACATTGTGGATACCAACACTTTCTAATACAGCACGCATTGCACCACCTGCAATTACTCCTGTACCATCTGTAGCTGGACGCAAAAGAACTTGAGCTCCACCAAACTTGCCTTTTTGCATGTGGGGAACAGTACCTCTTAAAATCGGAACTTTAATAAGGTTTTTCTTTGCATCATCAATCCCTTTCGTGATTGCTTCAGTTACTTCTTTCGCTTTACCAAGGCCATGACCAACGATACCATTTTCGTCACCTACAACAACAATTGCAGAGAATGAGAAAGTACGTCCACCTTTTGTAACCTTAGTAACACGATTTACTGAAACTAACTTGTCTTTCAACTCGTTTTCAGTAGATTTTACTTTGTTTAAACTATTTGTAGCCATTTCTTAAAATTTAAGTCCGCCTTCTCTTGCAGAGTCAGCTAATGATTTTACACGACCATGGTATAAATATCCATTACGGTCAAATACAACTGCGGTTACTCCGGCAGCAATCGCTTTAGCAGCAATTGCTTTTCCAACTACAGATGCTTGTTCAACTTTGGCAACACCAGCAAGTTCTTTACTATTGTAAGAAGAAGCAGAAGCTAATGTTTTTCCAGTTGCGTCATCTATGACTTGAGCGTATATTTGTTTGTTGCTACGGAACACTGTAAGTCTTGGAACAGACGCTGTTCCAGTTATTTTCTTACGTATACTACGCTTGATTTTTGCGCGTCTTTCTACTTTGTTTGATGCCATGGTTCTATTTTTTACCTGCAGATTTACCAGCTTTTCTTCTTATCTCTTCGCCTAAATAGCGGACACCTTTTCCTTTGTATGGTTCAGGTTTACGAAGGGAGCGAATTTTTGCTGCTATTGCACCTAAAAGTTGTTTATCAAAAGATTCCAATGTTACCACTGGAGCTTTTCCTTTTAGTGTCTCTGCAGATATTTTCACTTCAGAAGGAATTTCGAAAACAATTGGGTGAGAATAACCAAGCGACAACTCTAACATTTGACCGTTAGCGTTAGCTCTGTAACCTACACCTATTACTTCTAATTCTTTCTTGTACCCTTCTGAAACACCTGTAACCATATTTTGGATCAAAGCGCGGTATAAACCATGCAATGATCTTTGGCTTGCGGCATCCGAATCGCGGCTTAAAGTCACACGTCCGTCTTCGATAACAATTGATACAGCAGTAAGATCTACAGTCTGAGTCAACGCACCTTTAGGACCCTTAACGGAAACTAGGTTTCCGTCAATTTTTACTTCAACTCCACTCGGGATCGTAATTGGATTTTTTCCTATCCTTGACATTATTATTAATTTACTATTTAATATATGTAGCAGAGTACTTCTCCACCTACATTAAGTTTACGCGCTTCTTTATCTGTAATAACTCCTTTCGAAGTTGAGATAATCGAAATTCCCAAACCATTTAATACTCTAGGAAGATTATCTGCACCAGCATACTTACGTAAACCTGGACGAGACGCTCTTTCTAATTTTGTTATTGCAGGAACTTTAGTTGAATTGTTATATTTCAATGCAATTTTGATAGTACCTTGCTTATTATCATCTTCAAACAAATAGTTTGTGATGTATCCTTTTTCATAAAGAATTGCTGTCATTGCTTTTTTAACATTCGATGCAGGTATAGTAACTACCTTTAATTGAGCGCTATTTGCGTTACGAATTCTTGTTAAAAAATCTGCTATTGGATCTGTGTTCATTTCTTCTTAAATAAAAATTACCAGCTTGATTTTGTAATCCCCGGGATTTTCCCAGATAAAGCCATTTCACGGAATGTTACACGCGAAATACCAAACTGACGCATATATCCACGTGGACGGCCAGTTAAACCGCAACGATTATGCATGCGCACAGCCGAAGAGTCTTTTGGTAATTTTTGAAGTGCATCCCAGTCACCAGCTGCTTTTAGTTCAGCTCTTTTAGTAGCATATTTCGCTACCATTCTTTCTCTTTTACGCTCGCGCGCTTTCATCGATTCTTTTGCCATTTCGAACTATTTTTTAATGAAAGGGAATCCGAAGGCATCTAATAATGCTTTTCCTTCTTCATCGCTATCAGCGGTTGTAACAAATGTGATATCCATACCCATCATACGGCTTACTTTCTCTATGTTGATTTCAGGGAAAATGATATGTTCTTTGATACCCATGTTGTAATTTCCACGGCCATCAAATCCTTTAGCATTAATTCCACGAAAATCTCGTGTACGAGGTAAAGCAACAGAAAGCAAACGATCTAAAAAGTCATACATACGTTCACCACGTAATGTTACTTTAGTACCAATCGG
>JAYSRU010000204.1:0-30017 GCA_043720875.1 Crocinitomicaceae bacterium | reverse complement strand
GAGTTTTACATCAACAAAATGTCGACAGAGATGACCTTTTTTGTTGGTATGAGTATGATTTTAGTTGTTTTCTTTTTGGCCTTTACTTTTAGATCACTTTGGGGAGTTGTGCTGCCTATGGTGGTTATAACCTTATCAATGATTTGGGTGTTAGGTTTTATGGGAATGATGGGCGAACCCATAAACATCTTATTAACTATTTTACCAAGCATTATGTTTATTGTCGCCATGAGTGATGTAATACACTTGATGTCCAAGTACTTAGACCTTTTACGTTTAAATTACACAAGGTTTGATGCCATAAAACAAACCATAAAGGAGATTGGGTTAGCAACATTTTTAACTTCCGCTACTACGTCCATCGGGTTCTTGTCTTTGATTTTTATGTCGATGCAGCCCATCCAAGTTTTTGGTTTGTACACGGGTATTGGTGTTATGATAGCGTTTGTATTAACTTTTATAGCACTCCCATTTCTTCTCTATTACTTCCCTCCTCCAAAAATGGTTGAAAAGACAAAATCGGGGAGTTTTTGGTCATCTTACCTACAGCGTTTATTTAAGTTTATTGTTGCTAAACCGAAAGCCATTTTAGTATCAAGTATTGCTGTTACGATTCTTTTTACAATTTTTAGCCTTTTCCTAAATTCTAACAATTTTTTGATGGATGATTTACGTCCAGATGAATCGATTAAAAAGGACTTTAGTTATTTAGATAAGCATTACGGAGGAGTTCGTCCTTTTGAGCTAGCAATTACGCTCAAAGACTCTACTGATAACTTTTGGGACCCTGCGAAGATGAATGAGATAGACCGAGTTGAAAAATACTTGGAATCGAATTACCAAGTGCAAATCAATTTCTCGTTGAGTAGTTCTGTTAAATTGCTTAATCGCGCTAGTCATTCTGGCTTATCTTCTTATTATACAATTCCTGAAACCAAGACTCAAATAAAACGATTGCGGACAATTTTACGCCTGGCGGAAGATGGAAAACTATTAGCATTAATGCTGGATAGTACCGGAACGGTAACACGAATTTCTGGTATGATGCCAGATTTAGGTAATGATGCTGTTACTCTGTTGCGCGACAAATTTGAAACCTTCATTAAAAATGATATTCAATCTACAACATTGGATTACAAAGTGACTGGCACACCTGAATTATTGGATAAGAACATGAAGTATTTGTCACAAAACTTGATTCTTGGTCTAAGTCTTTCCATTGTCATTATAGCATTGGTTATGGGATATATTTTCAAATCTCTTCGCATGATGATCATCTCGATTATTCCGAACATCATTCCCATGATCGTAACCGCAGGATGTATGGCAATATTGGGAATTGAGTTAAAAATTACCACTGCAATAATTTTCACCATTGGTTTTGGCATAGCGGTTGACGATACGATCCATTTATTAGGGAAATTTAAATACGAATTGAGCTTAGGAAAATCTAAATTATATGCCTTGAAACGCGCTTATCTTTCAACTGGTAAAGCAATGGTGATCACGACACTTATTCTTATTTCTGGCTTTTTGATTCTAATATTCTCAAGTTTCATGGGAACCTTCTATATGGGATTAATGGTATCGTTGACCTTGCTTTTTGCTTTAGTCTTTGACATGCTGTTGTTGCCTGTATTGATAATAATTTTCTACAAAGAAAAAAAGAGCAAATCATAAATTAATTCAATTCGCATGAAATTCAATTTAAGTGAAATTAATGACTTGATTCGTGATAGAAGAAGTATTGCCCCTGAAAAATATAGTGCCCGTAAAATTCATAAAGAACAAATTGAACTTTTATTAAACAATGCAATTTGGGCGCCAACTCACGGTAAAACACAACCTTGGTTGTTTAGTGTATTTACAGAGGAAGGCAAACAAAAACTAAGTGTTTTTTTATCCGGAGAATACAAAAGAACCTGTTCCGAAGATCTTTTTTCGAAATCTAAATTTGAAAACCTGAAAAATCGACCTTTGCTCGCCTCAGCTGCAATCGTTGTTTCTATGAAGCGACAAGAAACAGAAAAGATCGAAGAAATTGAAGAAATTGAAGCGGTAGCTTGTGCGATTCAAAACATACTTTTAACCGCTACAGCCTGTGGATTCGCCTCATTTTGGAGCACACCTAAATTCATATACACGGAAGCGATGAATGACTTCTTAGGACTCAACAACAAAGACAAATGCCTTGGAATCATTTACATTGGATATCCAAATGAAGAATGGCCAAAAGGGCAACGTAAACCGATAGAATATTTCACACAATGGATAACCCAGTAGATCACCCGTTAGATTTAGGATTTGTAAATTATGTACAACATCCATCAGACCCAGATTATGTAGTATTTCGGTATACAGATGTGAAGCGTGCAACTGATTTTAGAGCAGCATTAATTGAAGCTAAAATAACGTTCGAAGAAGGAGAAGGTGAAATGCGGACAAAAAAAGCCTTTCTCTTCGGGGTTCATAAAAGAGATTACAAAAAAGCACAAGCGCTAAACTACAAAGTTGAGGGGGAAAACAAAAAATTTATCATTCCAAATAAATATATCCGCAGTTTCATCGTTATCTTTGGGCTAAGCGTTTTGACATTTGTCTTAGTTGGCCATTGCAAATCAAACGGATTACATCCTTGAAAATTAGACTAACACGTCCTACCAAACTTAAAGCACTGCATTGCAATTGCAGCTCGCTGGTGTTAATTACTTTGCTATTGAGTTTTAATGCTACATCAAATATTTATGCCCAAAATGAAGATACCGGCATAGAATTCAAAGAAACTAACAGCAAAAATAAGAAGGTTTATAAACACAAATCTTTCTTTGGAGTTGGATATAAACCAACATTTCCAACGCGGGTTTTCAGATCAGGTCCAATTATCTTAAAAAATGACAGCATTTCAGCAGATGTCAAGCCTACTTTTGGCTACACTTTTGGTTTCAACGTTCGCATTGGTTTAAGCAAAAAGTTTTCAATAGAATCCGGATTAAACATGATCCAGAGAAACTATAAGATTACCTACAACATGTCTGACTCCATTAACGCGACAAACGATCTCAATGTCTTAAACTATGAAGTTCCCATCAATGCGTTGGTTTACATTCAACTTTCAAAATCAATGTTCGCAAGTACATCTGCAGGAACGTCACTCTCATTTTACCCCAGTGAATTAACTACGCAAGTGGTTGTCGGCAAACACCGATTCACCCAAGAAGGTAGACGTTATCATCGTTTAGGATTTGATCTAAATGCCAATGTCGGATTCGAATACCGAACCCAAAAAAATGGAACATTCTATTTTGGATTTGCAGGAAAAATTCCTTCAAAACCAATTTTAGCTACCGCAGTAATCCATGAAGCATACGATCAGAAGGTTGCGCTTATTGGTAATCTAACGGGTACTCAATTGAGTTTTGATTTGAAATATTTCTTTCACAATAAGCCAAAAAAAGGACCTCAGCACAATACTGGTCCAATAAATCAATAAACATGGAAGAGCGTATTCAATTTCTAATCGAAAAGAACAACATGCTGCCTCATCCCGAAGGCGGTTGGTATGTGGAAACGTATAGAGCAAATGAAACTGGTGAGTTTGCTCAAGGGAAAAGAAATATCGCAACGGCAATATTATTTTTATTGACAGATAAAAATTGTTCACGTTTTCATAGCATTCAAAGTGATGAATTATGGTTTTTTCATGAAGGAAATGACTTTACCGTGCATTCTTTAAATGATCAAGGATATTCCACTATTCTTTTAGGAAATGGCACGAATGCCACAGCTCAAGGATTAGTAAAAGCACATACCATTTTTGGCTCAACAGTAGAAAAAGGATACGCTCTTGTTTCTTGCGTTGTTTCACCGGGTTTTGACTTCAACGACTTCAGGTTGTATTCGAAAAATGAATTACTTGCGCTGCATCCAAAAGAAGTAGCGATAATCGCTCGACTTACTTAATTTCAATGAACGTGTTTTGAGTTCACTAAGAAATCTAATGTTATTGGGATTGGTTACGTTATTAGTCTTTCCGCTACCCGCATTTCTTATCCGATTTTGGGCACATGACTTTAGACCGCTCGAATTATTGGATTTTGAATCGCTTACTGTGCTTCATGTGATTTCAGGGTTGGTAATGGGTTCACTCTTTGCTTATTTTGTAAGTAAGATTAGCGAAATAGAATCAATTGCTAATAACTTTAAAGATCAAAAAGAACTGTTACTCACATTCGACTTGAAATGGTATCATTATTTATTCCTTTCGTTTTGTGCAGGAATGGGCGAAGAATTATTATTCAGAATAGGGATTCAACCGTTTTTGGGAATTTGGCCAACCAGCTTTCTATTTGTTGCCATCCACGGCTATTTTAGCATTAAGTCCATTGAAAATAATTTGCCAGGAGCGTTATTAATGCCCTTTATTTCTGCTATAGCAATTGGATATATTTATTTTGGAATTTGGTGGTGTATTGCCGCTCATTTTGCCTACGACTTCGTTGTTTTTCATTTAGTTTATCGGCAGAAGAAAAACTAATTTTCAATTTGATTCAAATTTCGCTCAACGAAGTCAATTAAGGAATGAATTACCTTAATATGTATTTCTTGTGCCCTATCCGCAAATTCGCTATAAGGTGCTCTTATTTCAACATCAGCAAGGGTAGCAATCAAGCCACCGTCTTTCCCGGTTAACGCAATTACTTTAATTCCTGCTTTTTTAGCAGCATTTATTGCATTTATTACATTCGTTGAATTACCAGAAGTTGAAATGGCAAGTAAGACATCTCCTTCTCTACCGATACCTTCCACAAATCTAGAAAATATATGCTCAAAACCGTAATCGTTACCTACACAACTCATGTGACTAGCGTCTGTTAATGCAATAGCCCCAATCGCGGGACGATCTGCACGATACCTTCCGGTTAACTCTTCTGCAAAGTGCATCGCATCACACATCGAACCTCCATTACCACAACTCATGATTTTTCCCCCAGTTTTAATAGACTCAACTAATATATTTCCTGCGCTTTCAATTTTCGCGAAATTATCGGTTGTGTTAAATTTTTGCAAAATTTCCAAAGCCTCTGAAAAATGGTTCGCTATTTGGTTTGTGGTCATCGAATTTGTTTTTTTTTCAAAAATACTAAATTAACTTACATTTGAATAAGAGCAAACTTACTATATTTACCAAGATTTACGAAAGTAAAGAATTAAACTATCAGAAACTATGAGAAAAGTACTACTTACCATTTTGACCACAATCCTAAGTACAGGGTTGTTCGCTCAGCAGCAAGATTGTTTCACAAAACTAGAATCAGCCTTCAAATCCAGAGGTTCTTACACTGTTGCAGACGACATGCATCGAAAAGTTATTATTAGCTTTTTCACTCCAGATGGCACAAATTGTGTGAATGGAAAAGTACGTGTTGAGAATGGAGTTATTGTAAATGTTTTTTTACAATATGACGATGATACCTTCGAATTGTATGATAAAAAATTCGCAAATGCGAAAAAAATGGGCCCAACTGTAACAAATGGCATTTCAGAAATGATTTTCTCAGTAGATGGTGAAAAATTCAAAGTAGTATTTATCGAAAAATTGAAGCCGAAAGCAAAAGGATTTAAACCAGCAGAAATACCTAAGGATTTGTAATATCTGATTTAATAATTCATTATCAAAAACTCTTCAATTATCTGAGGAGTTTTTTTTTGTACTCTATTTTGACCAGAATTTATGATTTGATCTTAGCCTTGAGATAGGTTGCGGTATAATTATTTTTTTCCTTAACCAACATTTCTGGCGTTCCCTGAAATGCTATTTCACCTCCATTGATCCCTCCTTCTGGCCCTATATCAATAATCCAATCTGCATTTTTTATAACATCAAGGTTATGTTCAATAACTATAACGCTGTGGCCTTGATCAATTAATCGATTAAAGGCAACCAATAATAGTTCTATATCGCTAAAATGCAACCCTGTTGTTGGTTCATCAAAAATGAACAACGTTTTTTTATTGGATGAACTTTTGATGATAAATGAGGCCAGCTTTACACGTTGCGCTTCTCCTCCACTTAATGTACTTGACGATTGACCAAGTTCTAAGTAACCCAAACCAACATCTTCTAAGGGTTGTAGTTTGGCTACAATACGAATATCTGCAGGTTTGTTAGACGCCTTAAAGAAACTAATCGCGGTTGAAACATCCATTTTAAGCACATCATAAATTGACTTACTGTGATAGGTGACCTCCAACGTTTCTTCTTTAAATCTTGTGCCTCTGCATGCCTCACATTCCAGATGCACATCCGCCATAAACTGCATGCCAATTGTCACAACACCTTCTCCTTCGCACATTTCGCACCTTCCACCTTCAACATTAAAACTGAAAAAACCAGGTCTATATTGTCGAGCTTTTGCCAAGGGTTGGGCCGCAAATATATCTCGTATCAAATCGTAGGTTCCAGTATAAGACGCTGGATTACTTCTGGATGATTTACCAATAGGATTTTGATCAATGAATTCTATCGCAGTCAAAAACTCAAATGATCCACCTAAATTATTTATTTCCTTTATCGTATTCCAACCGTGGTCGATAACATTTTTCACTAAGGGTAATAATGCTCCACCAATCAAAGATGATTTTCCAGAACCACTTACACCAGTTACACACAACAATTGATGCAGCGGAAACTTCACCGTTACGTCTTTTAAGTTGTTCTTACTGATCCCAATTAATTCAATATAATCCTTAGAAGTTCTACGCACTTTCGGATAAGGTATCTCCTTTTTTCCAGTTAAATATTGCGCGGTTAAGCTATCTTTCTTTCCTATTAGTTCTTGATGTGTACCATGAAAAACAACATGTCCACCGTTTTTACCCGCCAATGGACCAATGTCTAAGATTTCATCAGCAGCCTTCATGATATCCTCCTCATGTTCCACCACAATCACGGTGTTGCCCAAATCCCGCAAAGCATGTAACACTTTCACTAGCTTGGCGGTATCTCTAGGATGTAACCCTATACTCGGTTCATCCAAAATATACATTGACCCCACCAAACTGCTCCCCAATGAAGTTGCCAAGTTTATCCGTTGACTTTCACCACCCGATAAAGAACCAGATTGACGATTTAAAGTTAGATACCCTAAACCTACTTCGTTTAAGAATTGAAATCGAGATTGAATTTCAGGCAATATTCTTTTTGAGATTTGCGCATCTGTACCTTCCAATTGCATTGCATTAAACCAAACTAAGCATTCATCCAGCGGCATTTTAACAATATCCATGATCGACTTACCTTCTATTTTGACATAGCCAGCATCCTTCCTTAAACGTGTTCCTTTGCATACATGACAATCTGTTTTACCCCGAAAACGTGACATAAACACACGATGTTGAACCAAATAAGATTGAGAATTGAGCCATTCAAAAAACGAATTTATCCCAGTAACTTCATCGTTTCCATCCCATAAAAAGGCTAACTCTTGTTCAGATAATTGATTAATCGGTCTATGAATAGGGAAATCGTATTTATCGGCAACCGACATAAATTGAGTTTTGTAAATGCTATGAGATGGCGTTTTCCAACAAGCTACTGCACCTTCAAAAAAAGTAAGTCTGGGATCTGGGATAATTAAGTTGCTATCAAAACCCAATACACTACCAAATCCTTCGCAAATTTTACAAGCTCCCACTGGGTTGTTAAAGGTGAAGAAATGTTCTGTAGGCTCCATGAAAGTCATACCGTCTAGTTCAAAAGTAGAGGAAAATAAATGCATACTTCCAATTCTCATTTCAAAAACCCCACACGTTCCATTTCCTTCAACAAATGCTAGCTGAACAGAATCCCCAATACGCGCAATATTACCTTCATCTTCCATTTTGGACGACGCAATTCTATCTATTATCAAAAAAGCATTTTCTGGTGTGATTTCTTCAACGATAACTTCATCTAAATTCACAACCTGATCATTAAATAACACCCTCGAAAAACCTTGGTCTTTTAAAGCATTCAATGTTTTTTGGGCACCCAGTTTAGGCAATTGAACCAACGGACAGACAATTAATAATTTTGTACCCGCCTCCATTTCAACCACATGGTTAACTACATCGGCTACATTATTTTTTTTAACCTCTAATCCTGAGATGGGAGAAAATGTTTTGCCTATTCTGGCATAAAATATTTTGAGGTAATCGTAGATCTCAGTAACCGTTCCAACAGTAGATCTTGGATTGGAGCTGATTGTCTTTTGTTCAATCGCAATAGCTGGTGAAATTCCTTTGATAAAATCTGTTTCAGGCTTATCAAAACGACCCAAAAATTGACGCGCATAAGAACTTAAGCTTTCAACATATCTTCTCTGGCCTTCTGCATACAGCGTGTCAAAAGCCAATGTAGATTTACCAGAGCCTGATAACCCAGTAATAACGGTCATTTTTTTATGCGGAATTTTTACCTCAATATTTTTGAGGTTATTCGCACGAGCTCCTTTAATGTGAATGTATTTTTGCGCCATGCTGTAAAATTAATTCAATCTTCCGATCCACAGAGCTAAAATTTGATAAATAAGTGAATCTGCAGTTTTAGACAAGAGTAAGATGAACATAATTGTTAAATACCGTGTAATCAGTTCAAAAACAATCACAAACACAGTATTTATATCTATATTTAACCCCAAATCAACTATATGTTAAAATTTATTTTCCTGAGCACCGTTTTTGCTGTCATCGGTACAGTTTCAACTTCAACTGGACAAAGTATTGCGTACTCGATATCTATGTCGAAGCCACAAAGTCATTACTTTGAAGTGCAAATGGAATTAGATAATTTCAAAGAAGCAGATTTAATGCTTAAAATGCCAGTTTGGTCTCCCGGATCTTATTTGATTCGTGAATTTGCTCGAAATGTAAACCTTGTTGTAGCAAAAGATGAAAACGGAAAAGCACTTTCCGTTAAAAAAACCAACAAAAATACTTGGAAAATCACGAAGGGCAAATCAAAAAAAGTATTCGTAAATTATGAAGTGTATGCCTTCGAACTATCGGTTAGAACAAGTTACTTAGATACAAAACATGGTTATTTTAATGGAACTAGCGTATTTATGTTTGTAGAAAACCATCAAGCATTGAGTGGTAATTTAACGATCATTAAACCGGAAACATTTAAAACTATTTCTACCGCTCTTCCTAGATCTGCGGAAAATGTACAAAGCGATGCCAGTGAATTATTCCATTTTACCAATTACGATCATTTAGTCGATTGCCCAGTAGAAATAGGTAATCAAGAAGTTTTTGACTTCACTGCTGCAGGTGTAAAACATACGGTATCCATGTACGGAAAAGCAAATTACAATATAGCGTTATTGAAAAAAGACATGGCGCGTATTGTGGAAGCAGCGTCAAAAGTTATTGGAGAAAACCCAAACAAAGAATACACCTTTATTATTCATAATGTTATTGGCGGAAGTGGTGGCTTAGAACACACTAATAGTACAACTTTAAATGTGGATCGAAATACTTACGAAGGCGATGCTTACATTGGATTCTTAGGTCTCGTTGCCCATGAATATTTTCATCTTTGGAATGTAAAACGTATTCGTCCTATTGAACTTGGTCCGTTTAATTACAATGAAGAAAATTATACTTCATTATTATGGGTTATGGAAGGATTTACTTCTTATTATGATGAATTACTTGTTCGCAGAGCAGGATATTATTCTGAAGACACCTACATTCAAAAGATGATGAGCAACCTTAACTATGTTGAAGGAACACCTGGTAATCGAGTTCAGCCTGTTGCTCATTCTAGTTTCGACGCTTGGATAAAATCTTATCGCCCGAACGAAAACTCTAACAATACGCAGGTTTCCTATTATCCAAAAGGACAACTTTTAGCAGGAATAATTGATGCAATGATTGTAAAAAAGTATGACGGAAAGAAATGCCTGGATCATTTTATGCAAGTGCTGTATCAAGATTTTTACAAGAAACTTAACCGTGGATTCAGCGAAGATGAATTTCAAAACAGTTTAGAGAAATTTTTGGACACAGATTTAGATGCGTTTTTCGCTGATTACGTTTACGGAACCAAAACCATTGACTTCCAAAAATACTGGGGCCAAGTCGGCTATAAAGTAACTAGCACAAGCTACGCGAAACCTAGCTTTGGCGCAAGTTACACTGTTGAAGGTGGTAAAGTGAAAATCAATAATGTTCGTTCGAACAGTGCTGCTGAAAATGGCGGATTACAAGTTGGGGATGAAATTATTGGGTGCAACTCATTCCGAACTGAATCAACAGCAAGTTTAGATGCCTTTATCCTGCCTGCTTCCAATGGAACAGTTTTAGACTTACTCATAACAAGAGAAGGCGTTATTGAAAAGCTAGCTATTAAGATTACCTTATTCGAACGACCAAGCTATAAGATTGAACTTACAACAGAAAACTCAAGACTTCGAGATTATTGGCTAAGAAAAGACTAACTCAATCATGAAACACCTAAGCTCAGTTATATTTGTATTCCTTCTTCTGAGTTCGTGTTCGCCTAAGTTCACGATCTCAAGGTTAACTCCCAAGTTACCAAGCCCAAGCTATGGAATTAATGAGCCTTCGATTGCCATCAACCCATTAAACACTAAAGAAATAGCAGTTGGGACGGTTTATAGGCACTATTTTCATACCCAAACGAAAGGAGATACTTGGAAAGAGGATACATTATATTCTACCTTTGGTATACGTGGTGACCCAGTTGTTCAATTCGATGATCGCGGAGCATTGTATTATTTTCACTTGGCTAATCTTTCCGCAGCTAAAAGCTTAGATCGCATCGTTTGTCAAAAAGCCAATACTATTTCTTCAAAATTCAATAATGGAACTTACACCCAAGTTGATGGATTTCAACACGATAAAGAAGCAATATATTTTGACCCTGTAACAAAAGTATTTCATTTAACGTGGACAAAGTTTGACAAATACGCTTCGTTGAAAAGCGAAGACTCGAGTTATGTTTTGTACAGTAGCAGTAAAGATTATGCTGCAACATGGAGTATCCCTAAACGAATAAACAAAGCTAGCGGTACTTGTTTAGACGACGACAATACTTTGGAGGGGGCAATCTCAACTACAGATTTGAAAGGAAATGTTCATGTATTTTGGATGAGTGCAGAAGGTATTCAAATGAATTCATTATCCAATGAAACCAATGTTTGGGGAAGCGAACGCAATTTGCTTCCATTAAAAGAAGGTTGGGTTATTGAAATACCAGGACTTATGAGAGCCAATGGTTTTGCTCAAGTTTCCTGTGACAAAAGCAACGGAAAATTTCATGGAAGAATTTATCTATCTTGGGTTGATAATCATGCCGACAATAAACAACATGACGTTTGGTTAATGTTTTCTGATGACAATGGATTAACTTGGTCCACACCTGCTAAGGTTGGAAAAGACGTTAGTGCTTCAGATCAATTCTTTAGCGCAATGACAATTGATCAATCAACTGGACATTTGCATATCATGTACTATGATATTTCAAATTATTCTATCAAAGAAAAAAACCAACAATTTGATGTAATTCTTGCGAGTTCTAAAAACGGTGGCGAAAAATTCAACGAAACTAAAATAAATAATACGCCATTAAGCGCAAATGAAGATATTTTCTTTGGTGATTACAATAGCATTGCAGCTGAAAACGGAACCATAGCCCTTGCTTATACTACTTTACAAAATAATGAATGTCATGTTGAAGTTGCCATTGCTTATAAAAAAATGAAGCAAGCGAAAGTCAAAAAAAAGTGATGCTTCAGTTGCGCATCGTTTATAGCATCTATTTTACCCTAGCCTTATTACTTATCGGATGTAAAGAAATTGCTGCGGCTCGAATAAAAAAATCAAACCCAATAACAACGTCTCTTGATTTATCCAACGGGCATTTAACCACTATACCCGATAAAGTATTTGAACTTCATGAACTAAAAAAACTCTATTTATTCAATAATGACCTAGACAGCATAGATAGTAGAATTGGAGAGTTAATCCAACTTGAAGAATTATACCTTGGGAAAAACAATTTAAAAAGTCTTCCGGAAAGTTTACAAAATTTGAAGAAATTAAAGAAAATCACATTGCATTTTAATGAATTTGACAGTTTACCCGCTGTACTATTCACCTTAAGCACCTTAGAACAGTTATGGTTGTATCGCAATCATTTAACAACGCTACCAAATGCAATTGGGCGACTTCACGCATTGAAATTTCTTCAATTGGGTTTTAACCAATTGACAGCGTTGCCAGATTCGATCTATACCTTAATAAATTTGCGGACCCTATTGTTAGATCGTAATCAATTACGTGAGATTTCTCCCAAACTTATTCAACTTGAATATCTAAATGAATTAAACCTATCGCACGCTGGTAACTTATTAAACTTACCTGACGAAATATGCGAAATGAGATTCCTTGAAGATTTTACAGTAAGTAAGGAAATTGTTATCCCAAGTTGTTTGTTTGCGCGAAAGACAAATCGACTGCGACTTAGTGTGGTCGACTAATATTGCTTATACAAGCCGTTTGAATTTCCACCAAAAGAACTTCCAGCACCTCCATTAGGGCTATCAATATCACTATTCGGGCTTACGCGCTTACTTAACACATACTCCCATCGATAGTTATTCAATTCTCCAAACATATCTGAATGCAATAACGAATAGTTGTTATTTACGAGATCAGGGTTATAAAACACAAAACGACGATTTGAATACTTTCCGATTTTATCATATTGCCAAATTTCATAGGGATATTCCGACGGTGTTGCTTCTCTCAAAATTGTTGTTGTTGGTTGGCCATATTGCAAGAAAACTCGACCACGATCCGTAGCATGGCCTGGGAATAGTGTAGTTCCGAAAGATGCTTCAACATCTAAAACCGCACTTTTATATTTTAACCATGACTCATAAGACGCTTGGGGACTTGTTTTTACCCAAAATGATTGAATATATTTCTGTGATGCTTCAGCATTTCTAACCTTTAGCATTTTTAAAATATTTTTTTGCTCTGCTGATTTGACAATCGGAAGCAAACTAGCCAAATAATAATCAGAAGAATCTACTGGAATCGATTTTATAAATGCTGGATCTAGTACTACACTTTCATATTCCAATGCATCCTCAACCACATTAAAATTTTCTCTGTCAATGGCGGTTCCCGCATAAGCAATCAAACTATCCGAAGTTGTAAGCAACTCATAAAAAACATAATATTTACCCGATTGCAAATTTACAATATTTAATTGTTTAATCACTGGAATCACGCTATCATTTTGAACACTTGTAGTTTTAGAATACTCAATAATTTCTTCACCGTTATCCGAATTTACCACTTTTTGGCGCAAATTGTATGCTGTATCTGCTGAATGGTTGCCGTAAATTTCAAAATACATTAACGCTTTGTCAGCTGTAGTTTCGAATTTCGTAGTAATTTTTGGAAGTAAATACATGCCGCTTTTGGTGAAGTTATTTTCCTCGTCAGTATTTTTGATTAGCTGCAATTCTTTTATTTCAGAAAAGGCTACTTGTTTACTTCTGTCTTTTAGGGTAACATTCATCCCTCCACTCAACTTGGCAGTACTATTTAAACTGTTTAAATCCGCAATTTCAATCGTTAATTTATATTCCCCTGGATTCAATGAAAACCGTTGAATATCATAAAAATCTTCCACAAATTCATTCGACATAACTGGACTGTTAATCAGGTATTTATCAAATTTCACAATTTTGTCATCTTGTTCAAAAATTAATGCCACTTCAACCTGAGCTTGTTTGCCACCTTCAACATCCTTATAGTTTAATGAATAGGAGACAAACTGCAATTGAACCTCAACATAATTACCAACTGAAGGATCATAAAATTGCTTCGTATTGGTCAGTACACGTAACTTTGACTTTTCTTCTTGACCAAGCATTGCATGCGAAAAAAATAAAGTAGCTAAAAACAATCCTAGGAATTTCATAAACTGGGTTTTGTACAAATTTAAACAAACTATCCGTTATTTCCCTCAAGCGCTGTTATTAGAATGTTAAAGCGTAAATTGAATTGAGTGAACTATACTGATTCTCTGTTGATTGGTTATTAAATCGGTGTGATAATAAAAATAATTCGCTTTTTTTTAAAGTTTCCCTTGCAGAATTAAAGAATCTGAGTACTTTTGTCGCGGAGAATTGGCAGAGTGGTCGATTGCGGCAGTCTTGAAAACTGTTGTACCGTGAGGTACCGTAGGTTCGAATCCTACATTCTCCGCTGAAAGAGTCTTAAGCAATTAAGACTCTTTTTTTTTGTCAATATTCATTCTGTGTATAAGAATTAATAAGTTCATTTTTCAGTTATAGGAATGATTGTTATTTTTGTGCAAAATTAAAGTATGTTATCCTTAGATCCGAAATCAATTCCTGTCCCAAAACTTCATCATTATTTGTTGGGGGCCATTGGACCTAGGCCTATAGCTTTCGCTTCTACCGTTGACGAAGAAGGTAATCCGAACCTTTCGCCTTTTAGTTTTTTTAATGTCTTTAGTGCTAATCCTCCAATTCTTATTTTCTCTCCTGCACGTAACGGTAGAACTAATTCAACAAAGGACACGTATAACAATGTAAAAATTGTTCCAGAAGTTGTTATTAATGTTGTAAATTATGACATTGTTCATCAAATGAGCTTAAGCAGTTCACCGTATGGATCAGATATTAATGAATTCGAGAAAGCTGGATTAACTCCAATTGCATCGGAACTTATAAAGCCTTTTAGAGTGTTGGAATCACCTGTTCAATTTGAATGCAAAGTAAACCAAGTTATAGAATTAGGCACTGAAGGTGGGGCTGGTAATCTTGTTATTTGCGAGGTGCTAAAAATTCACATTAACGAGGCTATTTTAGACTCGGATGGAATGATTGATCAAAAGAAAATTGATTTGGTTGCAAGAATGGGCGGAGATTGGTATTGCCGTGCAAACGCTGAAGCCATGTTTGAAGTAAAAAAACCATTAACCACCATCGGAATAGGTTTTGATAATGTTCCCGCAGACATACTTAAATCAACGATTTTAACACCCAATGACATTGCTCAATTAGCAAGTATTGAAAAGTTGCCAACAGAAACAGAAGTTAATGAATTTAAGCTTATTGAATTAAGTGAAATTTTTATATCTTTAGAATCCGAAAAGTCGGCATTGGAAACCGCATTGCACAAAATTGCACAACTAAAAATAACAGAAAACAAAATTGCAGAAGCATGGTTAACACTTCTCGCATTTAATAATTAATAAAATAATAAATATGTTTAAGCTAGCAGG
This sequence comes from Crocinitomicaceae bacterium, assembly GCA_043720875.1. GTDB lineage: Bacteria > Bacteroidota > Bacteroidia > Flavobacteriales_D > Crocinitomicaceae > JAYSRU01. Next base: position 14,683 of record JAYSRU010000204.1, on the reverse strand, counting down.
TCAAGTAAAAGTAATTAACGCTACCCAACAAGTAAGTGAGAAATTTTCAAAGAGAGAATTCGTATTAACTGATTCATCTTCGATGTATCCACAAGATATTTCGTTTCAACTAACGCAAGACAAATGCTCTTTGTTGGATGGTGTAAACGTAAATGATCAAATTGAAGTTTCATTTTCTATTCAAGGTCGCGAATGGACTAGTCCAGCAGGAGAAGTTAAATACTTCAACTCACTTAACGCTTTCAGAATCGAACGTCAAGCAGCAAGCACAAACGCTGGAATCCCAGCAATGCAAGCAGCTCCAGCTATTCCAACTCAAAACTTAGAGGCAGCGGCGGATGACGATCTTCCTTTCTAATTTGAAGATCTTCCTTTCTAATTTGAAGTTTACTTCATAAAAAAGTCGTCTCGTTTAAAGTAACGAGACGACTTTTTTTCTATCTTCAATTATTGATATTATTGCTTGGCTAACACATTAAAAAGTGGTTCCATTCTGTCCACAACAGTATTGCTCGATCCGCTAAAATTATTTACAATTATTGCAATCGCTAGTCTTTTCCCAGAGGCGCAATCCATATAACCCGCATAACTTTTCACCCTACTCATCGTTCCGGACTTAACAAAAAATCGGCCGCTTGCTGCCTGATTGCTGCATAAGCCTTTAACGGTTCCTGAAACTCCTGCACAGGGCAAAGTACTTCTGAAATCTTTATTTATTCCACTTCCGTTTGCCCATCTTAGTAACTCACATAAATGATGTGCACTCACTGCAGAACTGCGCGAAAGTCCGCTACCATCTTTGATATACAGGCCTTCATTGTCAAATTTCTTACTCACCCATTGTTCCATGAAATCTGGCGCTGTTCGTATACTAGATTTTCCATTTTGATTATAATCCCCCAATTGCAATAAGGTTTCTGCAAAAAGATTCACGCTTTTATAATTCGTCCACCAAGCAATACTTAAAATCGTTTTACCTTCTTGGATATAAAACGGAGGATTATCTTTATAAGGTTTTAGCATGGTCATATGCGTTCTAAAGCCCAACGCTTTCCCCGAAATCTCTACACCACGGTCTTTAAAATTTCTAACCAATTGAGTACAGTAATTTAACTCTGGATCAGGAATACTCGCTTTGACTATAAATTCAGTTTGGTTTTTAGGAAGTCTACCGGTTGCATAGCGATCCAAAGAGTATGGCGCACCATATACATATGAATTATCACCATCAACAGCATCCGCAACTACAAAATTGCTAAACCTTAAATCTTCTACAACCGGCTCCATTTTCAACACTGTAGTTGCTTGAAGTCCAGTTTTGTAATATAATTTCAAAATGTTATCAGAATAGGTTAAGCCACTAGAGCCAGCGCCGTAATAATTACCCATATCACCCCAAATCCAACCATCTGGATTTCCGTCGTAACCAAAATCAGAAGCATCACTGATAACATCTCCTTCAATTTTCTTAATTCCAAGTTTTTTTAGCGTATCCACTAGACTTTGCATTGCGATAAACTCCTTGTCTTCAGAACAATAATACCGGCTTGAAAAACTAACATCTCCACCACCTCTTACCCATAAATTTCCTTTTAAAGTGCCATCTTTCTTTAATTCGCCATCAATATAAAACTTTGTTTTAGGAGTATATGTTGGCCCCAATTCATCCAATGCCATGGCTGTAGTAAACAGTTTAGAAACCGATGCTGGCGATAAAGACGTGTGTGAATTATGGCTGGCAATAGTGACACCTGTAGCCAAATCAATTGCTTCAAATGAAATGTTGGCATATTTCAAAGTAGGATCATTTAAGAATTTTGTCAATGCATCACTTAATTTTTCGTGTGTATCCTTTCGCACCAAGGATGAAAAAACCAAAGCGGCTAAAATAATTCCAAATATTTTCATGAATCTAAAATTTACAGTACAAAAGTCAGAAGAAAAATGTTCGATAATTCTAGTATTATGAGTACTTTTCAACATCCAAAAAAGGATAATCCTCAACACATTAAAGTGATGAAGATCAAAAAACAAAAAACTTGTACTAAATGCCTAAGATTCTACGTATAATTAATCGCTTCAATATTGGTGGGCCTACTTATAACGCAACATTTTTGACATCCGAATTGAAGGATGAATTTGAAACATTGCTCGTTGGAGGATTACCCGAAAAAGGCGAGGCAGATTCATTACACATCCCTAAAGAATATGGAGTAACCCCCATGTTAATAAAAGAATTAAAGCGTACGCCTAGTTTTAAAAATGATCGTGCAGCTTATAGAAAATTGATTGAAATAATTAGAGAGTTTAAGCCCGATATCGTACATACGCATGCCTCAAAAGCTGGTGCACTTGGGCGTAAAGCAGCCAAAAAATGTGGCGTTCCCATTATTGTTCATACTTTTCATGGTCATGTTTTCCATTCTTACTTTAATAAAGTAAAGTCTCGTTTGGTTCAATTTATAGAACGGAGGCTATCCAAAATCACTACCGCTATTGTAACCATTAGTGACCAGCAAAAACAAGAAATTTGTTTCGATTATGGTATTTGTCCCGAAGAAAAAACCTATGTCGTTCCACTCGGTTTCGACCTGACAAAATTTAAACGTTCAGCAGAAATGCGTTTATCTAAGCAGCTAGAACTCGGATTGGATAACAATATACCAACCATCGCAATCATTGGTCGACTAGTTCCGATTAAAAATCATTCGTTTTTTATTAAAGTAATTGAATGCATTTCAGCGCTCAGTGATTCCAGTTTCACTGTGCTAATTGTTGGGGATGGAACGGAACGAAAAAACATCGAAAATCAGATTCAAAATTTATCTTTAAAACCGGGTCAATCAATTCGGCTTATTGGGTGGGAAAGGGATATTGCGAAATTCAACAACTGTGTGGATATCATTTGCTTAAGTTCGGATAATGAAGGTACGCCAGTGAGTTTAATTGAGGCGCAGGCAGGCTCAATCCCTGTTATTACAACCAATGTCGGGGGTGTTCAAGACATACTTTTAGAAGGTGAAACAGGATTCATTATTGAAAAGGGAAATTTGGAAGATTATGCCGAAAAACTACTAGATCTAATAAATGATGAAAAAAAACGTTTAAAAATGTCACAAAATGGATGGAACTTCGTACACCAAAAGTTCAGTAAGGAAACACTGGCATCAAACATGTCCATTTTATACCACAAACTACTGAATAACAAATAATTAAATGAAATACTTTACAACTTCCACCCTACTATTAAGCCTCCTACTTTCGAGCTGTGGAATCAACAGTAACATTATGTTTCGAGAAGAAAAAGGAAAGGAAATTGTTTCCGACAGTATCCCAATGTCACCTACATCGGAATATAAATTGGCAGTCGACGACAAAATCACTTGCGCTGTCTTTTCAAACAAAGGACATGGGTTAATTGACCAAACTGCAGGATTAAATAATCCGGCTGGAGCAAGTTCTGTAACCGCTAACTATACAATCCGAAAAGATGGAACTGTTGAATTGCCAAAAATTGGAACTACCAAAATAGCGGGGCTCTCTATCGTAGAATGTCAAGTTAAATTAGCCGAATTGTATGGAAAAGAATACCAAGAACCGTATGTTCTGATTACGATAACCAACCAACGCGTTATTGTATTTCCAGGGGGAGCAAGTGACGCAAAAGTGATAACTTTGTTCAATTCAAACACAACACTCATGGAGGTAATCGCATTGGCAGGAGGAATAAATGAACGTGGTAAATCTGCAAAAATAAAATTGATGCGCAACGAAAATGGTATTCGTAAAATCTACCCAATTGATTTGTCGAAAATCGAAAACCTAAAGTATGCGGATATTGTCGTTCAAGCAAATGATTATATCTATATAGAACCAAACAAACGCGTTGGGAAAGAAACATTACAGATTATAACGCCCATTATTACGCTTACGACTAGTATATTTACATTTATTACTATAATTACAACATTAAACAAATAAGATTTTGAGTTTAGAAACCAAAAGTATATTTATAAATAAAGATTTTGATCAGGGAATTCTAAAAACTATTTTTGGGCGTTATTGGTGGTGGCTAGTTTTAAGTATTGCCTCCACAATTATTATCGCTTTTATTTACTTGCGTTACACGAAGTCTGAATACGCTTCAAACTTAACGCTTCAGATAGACAACGAAGATCGTGGTAAAGAAATTCTAGAGGTCGAAAACATAAACTCGATTAAAACTGATATCAGTAAAGAAATTGAACTTTTAAAGTCCGAGTTCTTATTCACTAAAGCGATAAAAAGCTTAAATTTGAATGTGAGTCTTTATGCAACCGGCAGCATATTAACGGAAGAAAAATACCGACAAAGTAACTTTAACATTACTACCTTAAACATCAAGGATACGACTATAATTGGTAATTCTATCTATTTAACTTACAAAAGAAATGAGTTCTACTTAAACTACTTTCACGATGGAAAACAACAAGCTAATCATTTAGAAATTGGTGAAACCTACAAAAATAAATATTTCGAAATTATTTTAAAATCACCCAATGTTCAAGAATTAAAAAACGAACTCAGTACAAACGAATTGTTTTTCATCTTTAATTCAGACGTTAGTTTAGCACGAAAAATGTTGCCATTTTTGTTTATAGAACCAGTAGATGTTAATGCGCAAACTGTTAGCATCACGTATAATAGCCACAATCCTCAACTGTCCTTTGACGTGGTGAATGCTGTTGCCCAGGCATTTGTTAAATATGACGTTGAAATTAAGAATGAGAGCTCTCAGAAAATTCTAAGTTTTATTGACGCCCAATTAGATTCATTGTCGAATGAAGTAGAAAATTCAAAAAATAATATCGGGAATTTTCAACGCACAAGTAACATACCTGAGCCGGAACTTTTCAGTACAAATATGTCTACAAAAATATCGAAATTTCAAGATATGCAGTATAGCATTAACGACGAAATTAGAGCCATTAATACTGTATCCAATAAATTAAAATCTGATCCCAATAGAATAGAAGTATACCGTTTGATTCCTGAATTGATGGGTAAAAGTTTTGAAGGTGCGCTAAGTAATAGTTTAAATGAATTGTACCTTTTATTGGAGAAGAAAGAAGATTTACTGTTTAAAGTTACGGAAGACAATCTCGAAGTAAAGAATATTAATATTAGAATTCAGAATAAGCTAACTAATTTACTGAAAAGTGTAAATGCCATTGAAGATCGTTTACGCTTAAATATGGTATCGGTTAATTCAAATATAGCTGCCTTAGAAGGTCAATTCTTCTCATTACCAGAAAAAAAATTAGAACTCGGTCGTCTACAAAACCTACAAGAATTAAATCAAAAATACTTCAACTTATTAACTGAAAAAAAGGTAACCTATTCTATTTCGAATGCTGGATTTTCGAGCAATAACAGAATATTAAATCCTGCAGTTTTAAGCCCAATTGCCTTGAAACCGAATCAAAAAGTGGTGTACACTATATTTATTGTGTTTGGTTTTTTTATTGGTATTTTCTTGCTCTTCTTCAAATATGTGAGTTACAATGAAATAAACACGATTGAAGACTTAAAGAAGTTACTACCTGAAAAAGTTTCCATTTTAGGAGCTATCCCATTGATGAAGAAACAAATGGAATTTTCAAAACTAGTTGTTCAAGACAGTAAACGTTCTGGCATTGCAGAAGCCATGCGAAACCTCCGAACCAACATGTCATTCATTAATAAGGATGCACGAACCATTGCAATCTCCTCGAGTATTTCTGGTGAAGGAAAAACCTTTGTAGCACTTAATCTAGCTGGAATTATAGCCATGACAGGCAAAAAAACAGTAATTATCGACCTTGATATGCGAAAACCTAAAATTCATCTAGGTTTTGGTGCAAGCAACTTAAAAGGTATGAGTACAATTCTTACCGATCAAACTGAATTAAAGGAATGTATTCAACATTCTACCTTAGAAAATTTAAGTTTCATTACCGCGGGTATAACCCCTCCTAATCCATCCGAACTCATATTGTCTAAAAAATTCAACGAAGTTATTGAAACATTAAAAACTCAATTCGACGTTATTGTAATTGATAATCCGCCCATTGGAATTGTTTCTGATGGAGTAAATGTTTTAGCCGAATCTGATATTCCAATTTACATTTTTAAGGCACACTATTCAAAACGAATTTTTACTAAACGCGTTAGTGAATTAATGGAAATGCAGCACCTTAAAAAGTTAAACGTAATTCTTAATGGTATGCCCATGACTAAAACTGGGTATGGATACGGATATGGGTATGGTCAAGGATATGGTTACGGATATTATGATGAGGAGGAAGGTAAAAAAAGTTTGGTTAAACGTATTTTGAAAAAATGATAGTCCAAAAAACTGCAATTCAAGATTTGTTCATCATTCAACCAACTATTTTCGGTGATGCACGAGGCTATTTCGTTGAAACCTTTAATCAACTTGCTTTCGAGAAAGAAACAGGTGTTCATGTTCAATTTGTTCAAGATAACCTCTCACTTTCGGCTAAAGGAATATTGAGAGGTTTACACTTCCAAAACCCTCCTTTTGCTCAGGGTAAACTAGTCCGCGTTTCAAGAGGAAGTGTTTTGGATGTTGCGGTTGATATTAGAAAAGACAGTAAAACATACGGCAAACATGTTGCAGTACATTTAAGCGCAGAAAATCAAACACAATTCTGGATACCTGAAGGATTTGCTCACGGATTCGTTTCCTTGGAAGACTACACGGTTTTTGAATATAAATGCACGAACTTTTATCAACCAAAAGAAGAAGGTACGTTACTTTGGAATGACAAAGCGTTAGGAATTGATTGGGGAATTGACAAGCCAATTACTTCTGCCAAAGATGAAGTAGGTAACCTGTTAAGCGAACTCATTAGTCCATTTTAAGATGAAAACACTTGAACTATTTGGTTTTTTAGCCGCAGGGATATTTGTTTCAATTGTATGTAACACACTACTCTTGCGTTTTTCACAATCACTGGGTATTCGCAATAAGAATAACGTTACCATAAGATGGAGCGCCGAATCGAAACCTTCATTGGGCGGTGTAAGCTTTTTCGTTGTGTTTATTTTTATTTCAATATTGTTCTCTATTTTATATTCTCCCCAAGATGTATTTCATAACCGGCAATATGTTGGTTTACTTGGAGCCGGAAGTATTGCATTTGCGATGGGATTGAGTGATGATGCTTATGACACTAAACCCAAATTTAAGTTAGCGTGTCAGATTTCGAGCGGACTAATCCTAGCACTTACCGGTACATGTATTCACCTTTTTGGAAATCAATTTGCCGACGTTACCTTAACAGTGATTTTTGTGATTGCGGTTATGAATTCGCTAAATATGCTAGACAACATGGATGGAATTACAGGCACGGTAAGTCTGTTTATTCTTATAGCATGTTTAATTTCAAACTTTTTTCTTTACGACATCAACAAAAATATTTGGTCCATTGCTATGATTGCACAAATTGGAGGCTTGATAGGATTTTTATATTTCAACTTACATCCCTCCAAATTGTTTATGGGAGATGCTGGAAGTCAATTCATAGCGCTCTTCGTTGCCGCAGTTTCAATTAATAACCTTTGGAATATTGGTGAAATCACACATAACCATCGTTGGATTGGTATTATCGCGGTGGCAATTGTATTTGTTGCATCTTTTTCAGATACCTTAACGGTCATCATTAACAGATTACGGCGCGGGCAATCTCCAATGGTTGGAGGAAAAGATCATACAACACATCATTTGGTTTACAGTGGTAGAAAAGACAATCAAGTTTGGTTCATATTTTTTATAATCTCATTAGTCTCCCTGTTTTTCTTGTTGGTACTTTTATTCAATACGTTACACCACACCAACTCAATCATCCTGCTGACACTATTGTTTCCTATTTCAGTATTTATCGCACTCTTTCGAATTACGAAGAAGTTTCCTCAACCCAAAAGGTAAGCATTCAGTTTTTCATAAAATTACATAAGAAAAGATGACAGTTTAAATTCGTGGCTTATCTTTGTATCCACGTTTATATAGGTGATAAAACAAATGGCAAAAGCAAAAGTTTCTAAGCATTCAGCGTTCACACCAGATGACAATGAACCGATCGAATATATCGAAATATTTGGCGCTAGAGAACATAATCTTAAAAATATAGATCTGAAAATCCCTAGAAATCAACTGGTTGTTTTCACAGGTTTGAGTGGTTCAGGTAAATCATCTTTGGCATTTGATACCATTTTCGCCGAAGGGCAACGTCGCTATATAGAAACATTTTCGGCTTATGCACGACAATTTCTAGGATCGTTGGAACGACCAGATGTAGATAAAATTAATGGACTGAGCCCGGTCATTGCAATTGAGCAGAAAACAGTTTCAAAAAATCCAAGATCTACGGTGGGTACGATCACCGAAATTTATGACTTTCTACGTTTGCTTTTTGCACGTGCTGGAATCGCAGTTTCTTATAATACGGGCGAACCAATGGTAAAATATTCTGATGATCAAATTGTTGATTTGATTTTGAAGGATTATGATGGCAAACAAATTAGCTTACTTGCTCCAAAAGTAACGGGTCGGAAAGGGCATTACCGTGAACTTTTTGAACAAATATTAAAACAAGGATTTACCAAGGCTCGAATTGACGGTGCCATTGTCGATTTAAGTCCGGGTATGCGATTGGATCGCTATAAAATTCATGATATAGAAATCGTTGTAGATCGTATTTCCGTTAAAAAGGAAGACCGTCAACGCATCTATGAATCGGTAACCAAGGCGATGAAACTTGGAGACAAACGTATCATGCTTGTTGAAAAAGATAAAGTTGAGGCACGTCATTACAGTAGGTTATTAATGTGTCCAAGTACTGGAATTTCATATCCTGAACCTGAACCTTCCTTGTTTTCATTCAATTCGCCTTATGGCGCATGCCCTCAATGTAATGGCTTGGGTGAAATTATTCAAATTGCTCAAGATAAATTAATTCCAAATCCAGAATTATCTATTAAAAAAGGTGGGTTGGTTCCTTTAGGTGAATATAAAAAAACTTGGACCTTTGATCGGGTTGAAGAATTATTAAAACGCAACGATTTTTCACTTACTACTCCACTTAAAGAAATCCCTCAAGAAATTTTAGATCTTATTTTGAATGGTAATGAAGGAGTTACCGCTAATCGCAATGATTTTGTATTTGAAGGTATAATTTCGATCATTACGCGTCAATTAGAAGATTCTAGCTCTGCTCCAATGAAAAGATGGGCGCAGAGCTTTACCAATACTGTTACTTGTCCAACTTGTAAAGGTACACGTTTAAAAAAAGAATCTCACTTCTTCATTATTGATGGAAAGAACATTGGAGATGTTGCCTTATTTGATATCAGTCAGTTGCAAACCTGGATCAATACGATTGAAAAATCATTCAACCCAGCTCAAAAACTAATTGGATTTGAGATTGTTAAAGAAATAAAAGATAGGGTTTCATTTATTATTCAAGTAGGCTTAGAATATTTGTCGTTGAATCGTTCAGCTAAAACACTTTCAGGAGGCGAAGCGCAACGCATACGATTGGCAACACAAATTGGTTCAGAATTAATGAATGTGCTTTACGTTCTTGACGAACCAAGTATTGGATTACACCAACGCGATAATACAAGGTTGATTCAATCGCTGCGCAAACTAGTAGAAACAGGTAATTCTGTGATTGTTGTAGAACACGATAAAGAAATGATTGAGGCAGCTGATTTTGTTGTTGATATTGGACCAAGAGCAGGAATTCACGGTGGGAAAATTCTAAACGCCTGTACGCATGAAGAAATGAAAAGCGTAGATTCTTTGACAACGAAATACATGCGCGGGGAACTGAAGATCGAAATTCCAAAAACACGTAGAAAAGGTAACGGCAACTTTTTAGAATTAAAAGGTGCTACGGGTCATAATTTACAAAATGTAGACCTTAAGATTCCGTTGGGTACCATGACTTGCGTTACTGGAGTTTCGGGGTCGGGTAAATCTACACTTATTCACAACACACTTTATCCAATCCTTAACGAACACATCTACAATGGCGTAAAGATTCCAATGCCTTACAAATCTATTAAAGGATTAGATTTTATTGACAAAGTAATTGAAATCGATCAAAGTCCGATTGGGAGAACACCGCGTTCAAACCCGGCTACTTACACCAATCTTTTTACGGAAATTCGATCGCTTTATGCGGCATTACCCGAAGCTTTAATTAGAGGTTACAAACCAGGGAGATTTAGTTTCAACGTTGCCGGAGGGCGATGTGATACTTGTGGCGGAGGCGGCGTTCGCGTAATTGAAATGAATTTTTTACCAGATGTATACGTAAATTGCGATACCTGTAATGGAAAAAGATATAACCGAGAAACATTAGAAGTTCGCTTTAAAGGAAAATCTATTGGAGATGTTTTGGACATGACTATTGAAGATGCTACCCCATTCTTTGATCAAATTCCAAAAATTAACCGTGTGTTAGAAACCTTACTTTCCGTTGGTTTAGGATACGTGAAACTTGGACAAGCGAGCACAACACTTTCTGGAGGTGAAGCGCAAAGAATTAAATTAGCGACAGAGTTGTCTAAGAAAAGTACAGGTAGCACGTTTTACATTATGGATGAGCCTTCAACCGGATTGCATTTTGAAGACATTCGCTTATTGCTTGAAGTAATGCAGCGCCTTGTGGATGAAGGCAATACTGTTTTAGTCATTGAGCATAATTTAGATATCATTAAAGTTGCGGATCATATTATAGATGTTGGACCAGAAGGTGGAAAAGCCGGTGGAAAAATTGTAGCTGAAGGAACCCCAGAAAAAGTAGCGAAAATGGGTAAAGTAAGCTATACCGCAAAGTACTTGGCCCTAGAATTAGCATAACTTTGTTTTACAACTTGAATTTGCGTTTCGAATTTAAAAACGAATAATCCTCGTAGATGTAAAGCATGTACTCTCCCTTTGGCCAATTTCGAACATCTAAGTCTAAAAAATATTCATGTGCGCCTGGCCCTAAAGTTTGACCACTGAGAACTGTTTTTACTATACCACCTTGGCTATTTTTTACAACCATTGAAACGATTCCATGATTACTTAAGTTGTATGGAACGCGTGCAGTAACCATTTCGTGAACGTCGGTGACAAATCTGGCTTCATCTTTTTCATAATTAATAGTGTACCAAGGGCATTCTAATCCTTTTATTTTTGAAACCATTTTTCTCAACTGTTGACTCGGATCATCCATACCGTTTCCAATGGTTGCAACCGAACGGTCATCGGATATTGCCCAAACCGCTGGCTGAATAATGTCTCGGCTAAAATTATTTTCATTTATGAAATTCGCCAATTTTAACCATGGAGCAGGCGCCATATACCCCAAATCAAATACAACATCCTTCGATGGACCGTGCTTCGTGGCGTTACAACAAAACCCATATCCTTCAACTTGCTGCACTTCTAAAGGCAGTAATCTGAACTTATTTTCTTTTACGAGAAAAATGTCTTGCATCGTTGAATCTTTGCACACCAACCTTCTACCCGCTTCAATATGAACGTAAACCGTATCTAAAGAAATGTTTTTCAACTCAAATTGAATACATTTCTCTTGATATCCACCTAAACTTTTTACCGACACATTAATTTTACCTTTTAGGAATAGTCCTTCTATTGAAGTGTATTTCAAAACGGGGATTATTTTCTTTTCAATATGTGATGAAAATATAAAAGCTACACCAACAAATAGCGTCAATTGTACTGAAATTAAAGCAGTTATATTTTTCATGCGAAGGGATTTAGAAAACAGTGAGAACTAAATCAACAACGCGCGCTCATAAAATTGGTTAACAAAAAAAGCCATCGGTCGTGAGACGGATGGCTTTCAATTCCTTTAAGCTAAATTTATTTGAAGAAGAAAAAGTCTTTTCCAGGATAAACTGCATTGCTTCCTAACTCTTCTTCTATTCTTAACAATTGATTGTATTTGGCCATACGATCAGAACGCGAAGCAGATCCAGTTTTGATCTGTCCACAATTTAATGCTACAGCCAAATCAGCGATAATAGAATCTTCTGTTTCACCACTGCGGTGACTCATTACGCTTCCATATCGGTTTTTCGTTGCCATTTGCACGGCTTCAATCGTTTCAGTTAATGTACCAATTTGATTCACTTTTACTAAAATTGAATTAGCCGTTTGCGTTTCAATTCCTCTTTTTAGACGCGTGGTATTCGTTACAAAAAGATCATCTCCAACCAATTGCACTTTATCTGCAAGTTCTTCTGTCATTAATTTCCATCCTGCCCAATCATCTTCAGCCATTCCGTCTTCAATCGACATGATAGGGTATTTAGCTACCCAAGTTTTCCAATATGCGACCATTTCAGCAGAAGTAAACTCTTGCTTTGTAGAGGCAAAATGATACTTGCCATCTTTAAAATATTCTGATGATGCTGCGTCTAAAGCGATGTGCATATCTACTCCTGGTTTAAACCCAGCTTTTTCGATAGCCATCAATACTACTTCAATAGCTTCCTCGTTGGATCCTAAGTTTGGTGCAAAACCACCTTCATCCCCAACATTTGTAGACATTCCTCGTTCCTTTAAAACTGCTTTTAAATGATGGAAAACTTCCGTTCCCCAACGCAATCCTTCCGAAAATGAAGCTGCTCCAAATGGCATCACCATAAACTCTTGAATATCGATCAAGTTGTCTGCATGCGAACCGCCATTTAAAATATTCATCATTGGAACGGGCATTGTTACTGCTCCTACTCCACCAATGTATTTGTAAATTGGCATTCCTGCTTCCATCGCTCCAGCTTTTGCTACGGCCAATGAAGTTCCTAAAATTGCATTTGCTCCTAATCTAGATTTATTCGGTGTTCCGTCTAATTCAATTAAGATTTTATCAATTGCTTTTTGATCGTATACATCCAACCCAAGTAATGCATCTGCAATTTCTGTATTCACAAAATCTACCGCTTTCAAAACCCCTTTACCCATGTATCGACTTGCATCGCCGTCACGCAATTCTGACGCTTCATGAATTCCAGTGGAAGCACCTGAAGGCACAGCCGCTCTTGCAACAAATCCGTTTGCTGTATGAACATCCACTTCTACAGTTGGATTTCCTCTCGAATCTAATATTTGTCGACCTACAATTTTATCTATGTAACTCATATTGAATTAGTTTTTTGAATGTATAAAAATTTATTTTGAATGCGTATTCATATCAGCAATAAACTGATCAAAAAGGTAACGCGAATCGTGCGGACCAGCAGATGCTTCTGGGTGAAATTGCACAGAAAATATCGGTTGACCTTTGATTCTCATTCCGGCAATCGTGTGATCGTTTAAGTGAACATGTGTTACCTCAATCTTGTCTTGGCTTTCCATACTTTCTTTAGAAATTACGAAACCATGATTTTGTGAAGTAATCTCACCTTTCCCAGTCAATAAATTCTTGATTGGGTGATTTAAACCACGGTGACCATTGAACATTTTTTCAGTTTTCAATCCTTGACTTAAGCCTAAGATTTGATGTCCTAAACAAATTCCAAAAATTGGCAATCCAACAGTAACTAATTCTTTAACAAGGTTAATCGAATTAGGCATTGCAGAAGGATCACCAGGACCGTTGCTCAACATAATTCCATTTGGAGAAAAAGCTAAAACGTCTGCTTTCGAAGCATCAAGTGGAAAAACTTTAACGTGGCATCCTCGCTCAACTAAACAGTTTACAATGTTTTGTTTTACACCAAAATCTAACAAAGAAACTTTCAATGCATTTCCTGTACCTGCTTCATAAGCGGTTTTGCAAGCAACGGTTGAAGAAAGCTCTAAACCATCCATACTTGGAGCGGCATCTAACATTTTTTTCAACTCGTCTACATTCAAAATTGCACTAGAAATAATTGCATTCATAGCGCCTGCATTTCGAACGTGTCTAACTAATGAACGTGTATCAATATCAGAAATACCTGTGACACTATTGGCTTCCATAACTTGATCCAATGAAGCGTTTCCGCTTGGTCTCGAAAAACCTTCTGAATATTTTTTTGTTACCAATCCTGCAATTTTAAAACTCTCAGATTCTTTTTCGGTAGGATGGGTTCCGTAATTGCCGATATGCGGCGTTGTCATTATCAAAATTTGACCTTTATACGAAGGATCAGAAAAAACTTCTTGATACCCTGTCATCCCTGTATTAAAGGCTATTTCGCCAATGGTTGTTCCAATTTTTCCAACTGCGAAACCTTCAAAATGTGTTCCGTCTGCTAAAAGTAAAATTGCTGGTTGTTGGTCCGTCATTTTCTTGAAATTTTTATGACCGTTGCAAAATACTCAACTCATCGTTACATTAAAAATATAATCCACTCATCCGTCTGCTGACGGACTCGTATATTAAATTTTTGAAAAGCCTTGATTTAAGACTTTTGGAACGGTCTATTTTTTTTGCAAAGATAGGGATAGAATTGTGAAATTAATCGCGGAATTTTCGAAACTTTTGAAGCGTTGTTAACATTTTTGAAGTCGGGTGGAGTTGTTCTAAATCGATTTACAATTTTGCAGCCCAAACGGAGGTGATAAATCCTTTTTGTTTTCTATTTCAGAAATCAAAAAGATTGCAACCGAAGATGGATCAGCTGCCCGAAA
>JAYSRU010000203.1:0-3448 GCA_043720875.1 Crocinitomicaceae bacterium | reverse complement strand
TAAGCCATAGCGCTGATAATTCTGAACTACTCGGCAAAAGTATTGACCGATAAAGTAAAACGATTATTGTAGTATTACGTTTCTGTTAATTGTTTAACTGGATAGTAGCGTTGTCATGGATTCTTGACCAGTTCAATAAGTAATACAACATGTTTTTGTTTGTTGTTTTTCAGGCACTTAAATTAATTTTTTACGGTTCTAATCCATTTTAACACGTTTGGTTTGTGAAAAATACGTGCTATAAATCACGTATATTACGTATTGTTTTAAACTTAATGATAGTATATATTTGTTTCAAGATTTTGGGTTTAGCTAACCACCGACTTGAAATTGAGAAACAAATAAACAGTGAAGAAGCCATAAATGAAACAAGGCGACAAATCACGTTCTGAAATATTGAGCATATATTTCTCTGAAGCAATAGAGAAAGAACCAATTGGTTGAATTTTTTTGATAAATGCTAAATAATCGATTTTAGTTTTCATTAATAGATTCTAATTATTAATCACCTAACTATTACAGCATGAAACACAAAAAACTCCAAATTTGGTTTGATAGACCAAAACTTTACATGAAATCTGAAATCAGTTTTCATACGGATGAATAACCAACGAATAATTCTTACCATCAATTTTTAAGAGCATTTTTTAGCACGAGCTCATGCCAAAAAAAAATGTCAGCAATTAGTTGATTGTATTACTACAATTTTAGTATTCTAATTTTTCATAAATAGGCTTAAGAATCTAATTCTAAGACCTTACCGGAAGATCTATGTCGAATATTAAATGCTTTTTCTAACCCGTGCAGGTCAACACTAGGCACAAGAAATCATTCCACCTAACCTAACATCATTTTACATTACAACAGACATAGTTAACTTTTCCTAACCTAACCTAACTTAACCTGACCTAACCTAACTATGTCTTTTACCTAACCAAACCACCTTTTTACCTAATAAATAAAACACCAAACCACTAAAAATCATTGTCATGAAAAAATTTATAATATCAATTATGAGTCTGCTGTTTTGTGTCCCATTTTTCTCTCAAGTAGATGTGGGTGCAACAGTGCTAGTTAATCCAATTTCACCCCTTTGTGGAAATCCAATCCAACCAATTACGGTTACCATTTTCAACTATTCTTTAGCTCCCATAAACTTTGTTACAGATAATGTAACTGTGAATGTGAGTATTACGGGTGCCAGCATTCAAACATTTAATTCACCAGTTATTAATACCGGATCATTAGCATCTGGAGCTTCAATGAATGTATTGGTCACACCAAGTTGCAATTTGAGCGCAGCTGGTGTTCATACCTTCAATGCAACAACGGTTAACTTTAGCGATGTTAATCCATTCAATAATTTTATACCAGTTACAAATATTACCGTAACAGATGTGCCAACTCCATCAAACGCAGGAATTGATCAAACGTATTGCATTCCTAATGGAAATTTGTCAGGAAACGTTCCTACAGTTGGAACCGGTGTTTGGTCATTAATCAGCGGTGCTGGAGTTGTCTCTGTGCCAAGTATGGCTAATACCACAATTACAGGTTTAGGAGTTGGACCCAATGTTTTTCGTTGGACAATCTCAAATTTTCCATGTCCAGATTCATTTGATGAGGTAACAATAACTGGACAAACATTACCTACAGTTTCGCTCGTTTCGGCATTTGGAACGGATAATCAAAGTTTATGCGTAAATGCTGGAATCAGTGCTATTTCATACTCCGTTGGAGGAAGTGCTACAGGCGCAACCGTTAGTGGATTACCTCCGGGAGTTACCGGAACTTATTTTGCTGGAATATTTAATATTTCAGGCACAGCGACAGTCGTAGGAACTTACAACTTTACGGTTTCAACGACAGGAAGTTTATGTGCAGCTGTAACTCAAAACGGAACGATTACTGTCAATCCGGATGCAACAATACTTTTAACATCAGCATTTGGAACAGATGCACAAATTGCGTGTCAAAATACTTTTATTTCACCCATTACTTACGCAATTGCTGGTGGTGGAACGGGGGCCACGGTTTCTGGTTTGCCAGTTGGCGTTGCTGGATCATTTTTCGCCGGAACATTTACGATAAGCGGAATGCCTACACTACCAGGAATTTATAATTATACTGTTACTACTTCAGGAACGTGTGTGCAAACTATTGCCAATGGTTCTATTGTTGTGACACAAGATGCAACGATTTCATTGACATCAGCGGTGGGTACAAATGCTCAAATTGTTTGTCAAAATACGGCAATTTCAGACGTTCAATATACCATTGGCGGTGGAGGAACTGGTGCTACAGTCACTGGTTTGCCTTTAGGCGTTTCAGGATCTTATTCTAGTGGAATTTTTACGCTAAGTGGAACTCCGATTGTAAGTGGTATCTTTAATTATACTGTAACAACAACTGGAACTTGTATTCAAACAAGCGCGGTAGGTACAATTACAGTAAATCCAGATGCAATAATATCACTTTCCTCAGCTGTTGGCTCAGATAATCAAAGTGTTTGTCAAAATAACGTAATTATACCGATTACATACGCAATTAGTGGTGGAGGAACAGGGGCAAGCGTTTCAGGATTGCCTTTGGGCGTATCTGGATCGTTTGCTTTTGGTGTGTTTACAATAAGCGGGACACCAACCATTGCTGGAATTTATAATTACACAGTTACTACGAGTGGAACTTGTGCTCAAGTGATCGCAAATGGGGCAATTACTGTCAATTCAGATGCATCAATTGCACTGACATCAGCAGTTGGAAGTGATCTTCAAACCGTATGTCAAAATGCAGCCATAATAAACATTGACTATGTCATTGGTGGTGGTGGAACAGGCGCAACAGTTTCTGGACTGCCTGTAGGTCTTAGTGGTTCTTTTTCTGCAGGAACATTTACCGTTAGTGGCTCATCAGCGACAGTAGGAACATTTAATTATACAATAACTACAACAGGAAGTTGTATCCAAACAACAGCGAATGGAACAATTACTATAGTTTCAGGTGCCAGTGCTGTCCTTAGTTCAGCAGTAGGTACAGATGCTCAGACTATTTGTTTCAGTGCAGCGATTGCCAATATAACTTATAATATTGGAGGTTCGGCAACTGGTGCTTCTGTAAGCGGATTGCCAACGGGTGTTTCGGGTGCTTATGCAGCTGGAGTTTTTACCTTGTCGGGAACGCCTACAGTTTCAGGGTTGTTTAATTATACAATCACAACATCTGGGGGGGCTTGTATTGCTGCAACAGCAACAGGATCTATAAATGCCGGAACTCAAACGTTAACCATGACATCTTTGCCATTTACTAATGACCAAAGTGTTTGTGAAAATTCTGCAATTTCCAATATTGTTTATCAAGTTGGGGGTACCGCTACTGGCGCAAGTGTTGTTGGATTACCTAGTGGGTTGATCACCAATTTTGCGGGTGGGTTTCTTACAATAAGTGGAAC
>JAYSRU010000202.1:0-3452 GCA_043720875.1 Crocinitomicaceae bacterium | reverse complement strand
CTGGCGTAAATTCTTACGCCTTAATTGACGATTTAAAATACAATTATAAGCCTATTTCTAACCGTTTATCAGCAATAGATGACATCGCAAATGCAAATTTAGGCTTTAAAAACGTAGCAGGTACAAACGAATACAGCTACAATACAATAGGCGACCAAAAGACCGACAACAACAAAGGAATAACAAACATTGAGTACAATTATTTGGGACTGATAGACAAAGTGCATTTTGGAGCTACTAAACGCATTGAAAACGTTTATACTTCTGATGGGCAGAAATTGAGTACCAAGTTCATCAATGGAAGTACCACTTTTACAAAAGATTACGTTGGCGAACTCATTTACATCAATGATACCCTCCGCAGTATTTGGCACGATGAAGGGCGAGTAACTTTTGATAATACAGAAAAACCAGCCTATCAATACTTCATAAACGACCACCAAGGCAGTACACGAGTAGTTTTTCAAGCACTCAATAACACTACTTATATTACCCAAAGAATTGATTATGGCGTAACTGGCGACATAATTTCAGAAAACACAGGACCAAATCTGCTAACGCATTTATACCAAGGAAAAGACTGGCAAGACGGCTTCGGCTTTGATTTTCTAACACGAACTTACGACCCCTACACTATGCGGATGCTCCAAGTGGATGGAGCCAACCAGTTTGCCAGTGGTTATACAGGAATGGGTAATAATACTGTTTCGGGGATTGATCCGGATGGGCAGTGGGTACATATTGCTATAGGTGCTGCAATTGGTGGAATTGCCAATTTAGGTTACAAAGCTTATACTGGCCAAATAAACTCATGGAAAGACGGATTTGCTGCTTTTGGTATAGGAGCTGTTGCTGGTGGTATTGGAGCAGCTACTGGTGGAGCGGCATTTGCAGCGGCTGGTGGCGGAGCGGCTGGGGCAGGTGGTTTTTTGGCTGGAGCAGCTGGTGGAGCAGCTGGGGCGGCAGCAAGTAGTCCAATTCAAGGTTTAGGGAATGCCGCTTATTTTGGTGACCCATATAGCATTAAATCTTTCGGAAGAGACATTGCCTTTGGGGCATTGGGTGGTGGTATAGTAAATGGTGTAATTGCTGGATTTAATAAAACATCAAGTGGTGCTTTTAGAAATGTTTGGAATGGTGACAGAGTTGCAGATGGAGCATCAAGGTTTGGTTTAAGAAATAGTTCATTATTAAAACAACAAGGCTGGACAAAAGGTGTTGGTGGTAGGTGGGTAAGCACAGGAGGTGGCAATGCCACAAGTCAATTTCCTGATTGGGTAGATGATTTAGGTCAAGTTCATCAGGGTGGCACCTATACATCTCAAGCTCCTAGTAATAGTATAACTCCTTATTATCCAGCTAATAATGGCTCTTTGGGGAATTGGAATTCAACAATTCTTCCGCCGGGTACTATTATCGATAGATATGGCAGTGAATTCGGTGATTTCTTCTCGCCAAGAGGTACACCTATTAATATGCGAGCCTTAGATTATAATCCATCTAGACCTGCAAATGCATATGAAGTTCTAAAATCTTTGCCTGTACAAAAATCTACAATAGCTCCAGCTTTCGGTAAAATTGGATTAGGTATACAATATAAAACACCTGCAAGTGCTTCAGATTTAGTTAGATTAAAATATTTAATACCAATCCGATGAAGAAAGAAATATTAATTAAATTTTTTGAAAGAAATAATATACCAGAAAACAAATATTCAATTTATGATGGTATCAAATCTGATTGTATTGTTCTAGAAAAGTGGGGTAGTCTTTGGAAAATATTTTATGTTGATGAGAGGGGTGGGCAACATATTCTTGATTATTCAGATAGTGAAGTTGATGCTTTTACAAAACTTAAATCGTTTGTATTAAAATCTTGAATATTCTTAAAACCGTTTGAAGTTGAAGCCTCTCGAATTGCCCCCGCATTTGGTGAAATTGGTGGCGGATTTCAATATAGATCCGCTGTAAGTGCTGAAGTTTTACTTAAAAGAGGAATAATTAGACCAATAAGATGACAAGAGAAGAATTAAATAATGAACTAAAAAGGTTGGGTATTCCATCAGGTTACTATTCTTTATATGGCAGTTTAACTTCTGATAGTTTGATAATTCATCATTCCTATCATGAATGGCAAGTTTTTTATCTCGATGAAAGAGGTGGACGCAAAGAACTCAAAACATTTAGAACAGAATGCGAAGCGTGTGAGTATTTATACGAGAGGTTAAAGCGATTAAAAGAGACAAATGACACGTATGGGATACCAATGTAATTATTTAACCTGCAAATGATTTTGTGGTTATAAAATTATAGTTGACCAATTATTTATTTTAAGTTATAATAATATGTTATTGAAAAATGAACATTATGGGACACTTATCAAGACTATAACCAGTTTATTACGTTTGCGTTTTACTGTCAAAATGAAACAGCTCTATATTTTAGTTTGGTTTGAAATTTTAACTGCATGTAGTGTACAAAACCAAAGGAGTACCTTTTTTGAAAATCCAAATTATATTGCTTGGAGTGAAACGAAAAAATTAGAGGTACTAGATTTTAAGGCAATGGTTAAACCGTTGGATGTAAGAGTAATTAACGTGGCTGCTTGTTGTGCGTCAAGTATTTATATGAAATCAGAAAAAAACTTTAGGTACATTTGGGATGGAAAGGTTAATAATGTTGAGGTAGTTTCATTTTTTGATTGTAGTCGATCGTGGTTTGACAAAAGTCATTTAGATAATGATATTTTAGAACACGAGCAAATTCACTTTGACATTACTGAATTAATAGCACGAAGGTTAAGAAAAAAAATTCATCTATATTCGAAGGCGATGTCTCCTAGTTCACTTCAGCTCGAGTATAAAAGCAGTTTGTATTCACTTAATGATATTCAAGAGAAATATGATTCCGAAACAGATCATGGAAGGTTATATAAAAAGCAAGTTGAATGGAAGGAACGAATTCAAAAGGAGCTTATTGATTTATCAGAATAGCAGAAATAAATTTCGCACTTCATGATATTCCACAGGACAATCTAGAAGCTAGATAAATAGGATTTTAATCCGAATAAAGTTCTTTGAAATAGGTAGTTTAGGGCTGCCGAAAAGCAGTGCAGAGTGTTAAATCCATTTATACCAAGGAAAAGACTGGCAAGACGGTTTCGGTTTTGATTTCGTAACTCGTACTTACGACCCATACACCGTGCGTATGCTGCAAGTGGACGGTGCGAACCAATTTGCAAGCGGTTATACGGGCATGGGAAATATGCCTAATTTGGGCGTTGATCCCGATGGGCAAGTGGTTATAACTACCGCAGTTGTTTTAGGAATGGTAAAATTAGCCGCAATTAGTGTAGGTGTAAATGGAATAATAAATACGGCAAGAGACAGACCATTTTTTCAAAATTGGGGTTCAGCAGCAATATCAGGTGCGTTATCTGGCAGCCCAGGTGCC
>JAYSRU010000201.1:0-9987 GCA_043720875.1 Crocinitomicaceae bacterium | reverse complement strand
GTAATGTAACGCGTCATTTTGGTAGCTTATGTAATTTTTGAGTTCAATTTTCCGTGCATAATAATTATGTATCAATCCTAAACGATGTTCAGTCCGGGCTAAACGTTGAACACTTTTTGGTGCATACAAAATAACTGCTCCCGGCAATCCTTGTTCACTTAAATTGCCTGCATAAGTAAATTGAAATCCATTTTTTTTAAATTTCAAAACACTCGATAAATTCCAAGTGTACCCCAAAAAATCATTATTAGATCTTTTGGATTTCACTAAGGAATCAACATTTTGGTAACGGAACGTATAATCACCTTTAGCTTCGGTTCTACCCAAGCTAATCACCGTTTTCCATCGTTTTATTGGCTGAAGGGCAAAATTGAAATTATGATCAACGAGACCAAACGAACCTATGGTTAACCCATATTTAACGCTTATTTTTTTGGGAAGTGTCTTATATAAATCTGTTTTAATTCCTAACAAAGCACTCGCCACATATGCCGTTGCCGGAAGAATTTCTGTAACCGCTGTTTGCAATTCTAATTCTTGAATCGTTGCAGCTTTAATGTTTCCTAAGTCAATGATTCCACTTTGATTCGTTAATAAGGCAAATCCGTCATACATTACTTGAACATGGTTAGCCCCAAACCCTCTAAAAGTAAAGGATTTGAGGCTGCCAATCGAACCATAATTTTTCAATGAAACTCCAGCCAGTTTTCTTGTCAGATCACCAACATCGTATGCACCGCTTCTTTCAATTTCTTTGCTTGAAATGCGCTGTGCAAAATATATACTCGAATCTTCATTGCTTTTTCTACCGTGTATTTCAACACCCTCCAATTCAATCTGACTCGAAAATGAATTAAGACAAGAACAAAATACTATGCAAATGAATAGTTTCAAGTAGTTTAAATATATTATTGTTTACTAATTTTTGTTCTGCTAGTAAAACCATTGAAATCTACTAATTCAACTACATACACGCCACTTGAATAGCTTGATAAGTCTATGGTTGAGTTTAAATTATGTGCAACTGTTTCTACTAAAACCCCATTCAAATTATAGATATTGACTGCGCCAGAACCTTTATTAATGTGCAACAATCCACTTACAGGATTAGGATACAGACTAAATTCGTTCTTTGAGTAATTAGCTAAATTTGCATTACCACTTTTACCGTAAATGTCATCCACCGCAAAATAAGTTGGAGTGTTGATTCCGAAATTTCCAATATCACTAGACGCAAAATCAAAGGTCAGGTAAGCAATATTGTCAAAGCCCGAAAATGTGATTTTTTTCCAAGTATTTAAGATATAATCTTGCGTATTTACAGCAAATCTAAAATCCGCAAGGTCTACATCCAAGCTGTCTGTTTTCACATTGTTTTGATCGTGACCATAAATTGTTAAAATGAAAAAATCATTTCCAGATGTTCCATCAGGATTTCCGTCGGCGCCATTTATTGAACCAAACACTTTACCAATTCCGCTTCCGTTCAACATTTCTAAATACGCATAGGTTGTATTGGTTATAAACATAGAATCAAGAGTAGAAGCATTTCCAGCAAACTGCATTCTATAAACTGTATCGTACGCAGGATAAAACACACCATAGCTTTGCGAGTTATGACCTGAAGCTGTAATTGCACTTAAATCATTCGTATAACTCTGTGTAGTAACATCCAACATCGACGATACGCCAAAACCACTCCAGTAAGCAAATGTTCCAGGAGAATAAAAGTTAGGAAAAACGACAGATCCCGAATTAAAATTATTGTATCCGCCAATTGCACCAGCGTCGTTAAATGCAGTGTCAGCAATTAAACCTTGGTCTTCAAATGTTACGTGAAACGGAGTTTGTGCATTTGCACTTACTACTGCTACCATGATGGCTAGCGTGGTGTAGATTTTTTTCATATTGATTGTTTTTAGTTAAATACATTCCAATATGAAAACAATAGTAAAAGATACCCGAAGGTAAATAACGAGAATTCGCCTAAACGAACGTCCGACCTTTATCTGAAGTCTTCA
This sequence comes from Crocinitomicaceae bacterium, assembly GCA_043720875.1. Taxonomy (GTDB): domain Bacteria; phylum Bacteroidota; class Bacteroidia; order Flavobacteriales_D; family Crocinitomicaceae; genus JAYSRU01. The sequence goes on along the minus strand of JAYSRU010000201.1, from coordinate 7,966 downwards.
TGTCACTTAATGGCAGGTATTCTGACTTGGCTCAATTTATTTCACCTTCCCATGTAACAGCCTTTCAGCTAAAAACACAGTGGTTTATTCGAAATAAATCTTTTTGAGAGCCTTACAGCTGCAGATACAGTATTGGATTTTCACCAAATTCCCTTTTATTCTAAAGATTAGTACCAAAAAGCGTTGCAAAGGTAGAACAAATATTTACAATAGAATTCAAACGCTAAATAAATTTTATGAAGAGTAAGTCCAACCTTTTTTTGTATTTTCGTCAACTAAAATTTATACCATGAAAAAAATATTTTTAATCCTTTCTTTTGGATTCCTCTCTGTTACTTCATCTGTTGATGCGCAAAAAGGAACTGCAAAGCCTGTAAATACAACAGATTTAAAAGCGGACCAATTGTGGGCTTTTAATTTTAGAAATATTGGACCCGCCTTAACTTCAGGTCGAATTTCAGATATTGCCGTTCATCCAACTAACTCAAATCTTTGGTACGTTACCGCTGCCGCAGGTGGCGTTTGGAAAACAACCAACCACGGAACAACCTTCTCTCCTATTTTTGATAATTACGGTTCTTTTTCTATCGCTTGTGTTGAGCTAGCTCCGTCTAATGCTAATACCATTTGGATAGGAACTGGAGAAAACAACAACCAACGTTCGGCTTCTTACGGCGACGGCGTGTATAAATCAATCGATGCAGGGAAAAGTTTTACTAAAATGGGATTGGATAAATCTGAACATATCGGAAATATCATTATTCACCCAAGCAACGAAAACATTCTTTGGGTTGCTGCTTATGGTCCATTATGGAGCGAGGGTGGTGAACGTGGAGTTTACAAATCAGTTGACGGCGGTAAAACATGGACAAATACACTTCAAATTTCTAAAAATACAGGGATTTCAGAAATCTCAATCGATCCTAAAAATTCTGATATACTTTATGCTGCTGCGCACCAACGCAGAAGACACGAATACACCTATATTGGTGGAGGTCCAGAATCTGCATTGTACAAATCTACCGACGGAGGTGTAACCTGGAAAACGATAAATAGCGGTTTACCTGAAGGACAAATGGGAAGAATTGGAATTGCGAATACATTAGCAGATGAAAATTATGTATACGCCATTGTTGAAGCGAAAAATGGCGCAGGAGGGGTTTTCAGATCTACCAACAAAGGCGAATCATGGAGTAAAATGTCAGGATTTTCAACTTCTGGAAATTATTACCAAGAAATTATATGCGATCCTTTAGATAAAAATAAACTGTTCTTTATGGATACTTGGTTGCATCATTCAACCGATGGTGGTAAAACTGTAGTCGCAACTGGAGAAGATACAAAACACGTGGATAATCACTGCATCTGGGTTAATCCATCAAATACAGATCATTGGATCGTTGGGTGTGACGGTGGAATTTATGAAACTTTTAATCATGCCCAAGATTGGAAATATTTTGACAATCTACCAATTATTCAATTCTATAAGGTTGCAACTGATAATGCGTTACCATTTTACTATGTTTATGGAGGAACACAAGACAATAACTCGATGGGTGGACCATCTGCAACAATCAATAATGCAGGTATATTAAATTCTGATTGGTTTATTACGAATGGCGGTGACGGTTTTGAATCGGCAATAGATTGGAGCAATCCAAACATCGTTTATGCTCAATCTCAATACGGAGGATTGGTGCGATACGATAAACTTTCTGGAGAAAAAGTAACCATTCAACCCTTACCAGGAAAAGGAGAAAAACCGTACCGTTGGAATTGGGATGCACCATTATTAGTTTCACCTCACGATGCAAGTACACTTTATTTTGCTGCCAACCAAGTTTTTAAAAGCACCAATAAAGGAGATGATTGGACAGTGATTTCTGGCGATTTAACGCAACAAATTGACAGAAATAAACTTAAAGTGATGGACCAAGTTTGGTCTGTTGACGCAGTAATGAAAAATGCTTCAACCACTATTTATGGTAATATCGTAGCATTAGATGAATCTCCGAAAGAAAAGGGTTTGCTAATCGCTGGTACGGATGATGGATTGATTCAGATTTCAAAAGATGGTGGCACCAATTGGTCGAAACAAAGTGCGTTCACAGGAATTCCTGCTAATACAAGAGTGAATCAATTAATGTGGTCGCCAACTGATGCAAACGTTGTGTACGCTATTTTTAATAACCACCGCGCTGGTGATTTCAAACCTTACGTTTTTAAAAGTTCTAACAAAGGAACTTCATGGGTAAACATAAGTTCAAATTTACCGGTAAGAGGTTCTGCTTATTGCATAAAACAAGATCATATTGATGCAAAATTACTTTTTGTTGGAACTGAATTTGGACTTTTCGTTTCCAATAATGCTGGTGCGACATGGGTGCAAATGAAAGGTGGTTTACCTACAACCGCAATTTATGATATTGACATTCAACAACGTGAAAATGATTTGGTGCTTGCAAGTTTTGGAAGAGGTTTCTATGTTTTAGACGATTACTCAGCGTTACGTCAATTTACAAATGAAAACTTAACAAAGCCAGCTTATCTTTTTCCAATCAAAGACGCTTTATTATATGTGCCAACAGCTCCATTAGGATTATCTGGAACGGGTAGCCAAGGCGGTGATCTTTATGTTGCAGAAAATCCAAAATTCGGAGCAACGTTTACCGTGAATATTAAAGATGGTTTTACAAGCTTAAAATCGAAAAGAATGGATGCTGAAAAGGCATTAGAAAAAGACAAAAAAGATGTAGTCTATCCTGAAATCAGTGCGCTTCGTGCCGAAGGAAAAGAAACTGCAAACGAATTGCTATTCATTATTCGCGACAAGGAAGGGAAAGAAATAAAACGCATGTTAAAATCTCCAAGCAAAGGTTCTAATCGTTATGTTTGGAATTTACGTGCTGAAACAACGAGCCCGATAAAATTAGCGAAAAGTAATCCTGGTCGTTACGATTCACCAGACGAAGGTTTCTTAGTGAGTGCCGGAGTTTACAGTGTTGAGATCTATTTATTAGAAGGTAAAGGAGCTACATTGTTGGTGGATAAAACCAATTTCAATGTAAAACGCTTAAACAATCAAGCATTGCCTGCAACGGATTTGGAAGGAATTCAAAAAACTAGAAATGAGACAGCTGAACTTGTACGTTTAGTTGATGCATCGGCTTCGTTACATCAAGAGCTTGCAAACGAAAATGCACTACTAATACAAGCAATTAAAACGTATCCTGCGGCTGACATTAAACTATTGACCGAAACAACAAAAGTTAAAATGTTGTTGGATAGCGCTTCAATTATGCTACATGGTGATGGTTTATTGGCTTCAAAAGAGTTTGAAACTTACCCAAGCATTTATAATCGCTTAGGAACTGTTCAATACCAATTGTTCGAAAGCACCAGCAACGCAACCGCAAGTCAGATGAAAAACCTTAACATAGTTAAAGAAGAATTTGCAAGTTGCCAAGCAGTGATAGAACAAGCACGGACAATAATAAAGGCCTTAGAAGTGAAGTTGAGCGCTTCAAATGTGCCCTATATTCGTAAAACAAATGCACCTAAAAACTAAAAAGTTTGGAAAGATATAACATACTTGCCGAATTAATCCGCTTAGCGAAAGCTGATAAAGAATTTCATGACATCGAACATCAATTTATCCGCATAATTGCGAGTCAATTGGGATTAAACGACGAAGAATTTAATAAAATCTTGCATTCAACAGAAAGCTACCCGAAACCAAAACCGCTAGGTGATAGAATCTTACAGTTCCAGCGCTTGTGGTTGTTAATGAACGTTGATGTATCCATTGGTGAAAATGAAATGAGTGCACTTAAAACTGCGGCCATTCAATTAGGGTTAAACCCTGAAGCGACCAATGAGGTGATTAGAATTGCATCGAATTATCCAAACAATTTGGTTCCAAACGAACTATTTATTGCGATTTTTAAAAAACACAATAATTAAAACATGAGTACAACCGAATCTAGCAGCTTATATAACGATTTAGAAAAAATGACGACCCTTGAGTTGTTGCAAAATATAAATCGAGAAGATCAAAAAGTTGCCATTGCGGTTGAAAACGAATTGCTTTCTATTGAAAAATTTGTGGATGCGTGCGTTTTGCGCATGCAAAAAGGTGGTCGTTTGTTTTATATTGGCGCAGGTACAAGCGGACGATTGGGTGTTGTAGATGCTAGTGAGTGCCCTCCTACTTTCGGAGTTCCCTTCGATTTAGTGATTGGAATCATTGCTGGTGGAGATATTGCCATTCGCAAAGCGGTAGAATTTGCTGAAGATGATATTGGACAAGCGTGGAAGGATGTTTTAGCATATTCACCTAACGCCAACGATACAATTGTGGGTATCGCTGCAAGTGGAAATACAACTTATGTGATTGGTGGATTAATGAAAGCCAATGAAAATGGTTTATTAACTGCTGGTATTGCCTGTAATACAGATTGTAAAATTAAAGATGTTGCACAGTTTCCGATACTCATTAATGTTGGACCCGAATTCATTACCGGATCCACGCGTATGAAATCCGGAACGGCTCAAAAATTAGTACTGAATGCAATTTCTACCAGCCTAATGATTAAATTAGGAAAGGTTAAAGGAAATAAAATGGTTGACATGCAATTAAGTAATGTTAAACTAATTGATCGTGGAACACGCATGGTCATGCAAGAAACTAATTTGACTTACGAAGCAGCAGAAATACTCTTGAAGGAATTTGGAAGCGTTCGAAAAGCCATTAACAGCTTAAACCTATAACCTAGCAATAATAATATGAGAGCCATAAACAGAAAAGTAATTAAAGGTTGGATAATGTACGATTGGGCCAATTCGGTTTACAATTTAGTAATTTCCTCTGCCATTTTCCCTATTTTTTACGATACGGTTACCAGTAATTATTACAAAACCAATACACTTCATTTAGCAGCCGATGACAAATTACCTGTAAAAACAGAAGTGCTGGTAAATTACTTTGGCTTCAATATTTCCAATTCAGTTGCCTTGTCGTTTACTTTATGTTTCTCATTCTTAGTGGTTTCATTTTTATCTCCAATGCTTTCTGGTATAGCAGATTATGTTGGGAACAAGAAACGATTTATGCAATTTTTCTGTTACCTTGGTGCAATTTCTTGTATGGGATTATTTTTCTTCAATGATTTATTAATCAGTGGAAATCTAGAAATTGGAATGGCAGTTCTATGCCTTGCAAGTATCGGTTTTTGGAATAGTTTAGTATTTTACAACGCTTATTTACCCGAAATAGCGCACCGCAGACATCACGATAAAATCTCAGCGAAAGGATTTACCATGGGATATATTGGATCCATGACGCTCTTAATATGTTGTCTAGTTGCAATCAAAGTTTTTCACGTTCCAGCCAAATTTTGCTTTCTAGCAGTGGGTGCTTGGTGGATAATATTTGCCCAATATACCTTCTCAATTCTACCCAACAACATTCATGCGCGCAAACCTGAAAAAGGGGTATTGATGAAAGGATTAAAAGAATTGGCGGGAGTTTGGAAAGAATTTAAACATCAAATTATTTTGAAGCGCTATTTGTTCGCTTATTTCTTTTTTAATACGGGGGTACAAACCGTAATGCTAATGGCAACTATTTTTGCGCGCAAAGAAATAAATTGGCCTATTGATCCTGCAACTGGAGAGCCTTCATCAGGAGGATTAATTACAGCAATTTTACTGATTCAAATATTAGGAGCAGTGGGCGCTATGGGAATGTCAAAAATTTCTAGCAAAATTGGAAACATTGTTACGTTACGCATTTCTTTGGTAATTTGGATAAGTATTTGCGCCATCGCTTATTTCATAACAACTCCGGTTCAGTTTTATATCCTTGCGTGTATGGTTGGATTAGTGATGGGAGGTGTTCAAGCAATTGCGCGCAGCACCTATAGCAAACTTTTACCGATTTCAGAAGACAATGCTTCCTACTTCTCTTTCTATGATGCCACCGAAAAAATTGGAATTGTTATCGGAACTTTCTTCTTTGGTTTCATGGAATTATTGATTGGTATGAGAGGTTCTGTATTGTCAATTGGGATCTTTTTCATTATAGGGTTCTTATTGCTGTTTTTAGTGAAAAACAAAGCTACTTTACGTCGCCCTCAAATTAATGCTGAAAATAATTAAGTCAACAAATAGGATTTAACCGTACAAACTATAATAGAATCATTTTAAATAAAAAATTGATTTTCAAACAACCTTTTGAGATAAAATTCCGTTATTCGTAAAAATATTAAAAACGTTATTATGAAAAAAACTGTACTACCTATCCTTCTGTTATTAGTTTCTGGAAGTATTATTTCCATGCAAACTTCAAATGATTCTAAAATCGAGAGCTACAAAGCACGATTTTCATCAGGCATTCACACAGCTAAAACTGGAGCTCCTGGTGAATCAAACTGTACGCAATGTCATACTGGAACTGCTTTAAGCGGAACTGGAATAAATACAATTACTGTATTAGACGGTACAACTCCTAAAACAAGTTATGTACCTGGAGCAACGTATAATGTAGCCTTACAAATATCAACTGCTGCAACGAAACGTGGTTTTCAAATCGTTGGATTAAAATCAGACAATACGCAAGCTGGTGTTGCTGTTGGAAGTGGTACAGGTGGAACTGCAATCACAAACGGTGCTGGCGCTCAAGCGGGACGAATATATGTTAATCATACTGCTGTTAGTTCATTGAGTCCGTTAGGTTGGGCATTTAGCTGGACAGCTCCTTCGGTTGGATCTGGTACAGTTACATTTTATGTTGCCTCAATAGTTACTAACAACAGTACAACAACCGCTGGTGATGTAGTTTATACTTCAACGCACACAATTACTGAATCTGCAGCTGGTTTAACTGAAACGGTTAATTCAAATAATAACTTCATGATTGGTTACAGCTCAGCAATTAATGCAGCTGTAATTAGCTTTGATGCAACTCAAATTGCTAACACAACGTTCAAATTAACTGATCTTTCTGGTAAAACATTAACGTCAACTAAGTTGGGTGAAAATTCACTTGGTGCAAATAAGATGAATGTTACATTACCTGAGAATTTAAATACAGGAATGTACATTGCAACAGTTACGGTTGGAAGTCAAGAAATGACTACACGTTTGTTTATATCAAAATAAATTAGCTAGATATTATTAAAAGCCTAGATGTATTTCTAGGCTTTTTTTATACCTTTAATTTCACCAAAACGATAGAAAAATAGGGTTAATTTAAATTATTTGATTTTTTTATTGAATACACTTGAATTTAAATCAAAATAAGATTACTTTTGCCACCCTATAAATTTTTATCCAACTAATAAAATAAAGAAATGTACTGGACACTAGAACTTGCTTCGTACTTAGAAGATGCCCCTTGGCCGGCTACAAAAGACGAGTTAATTGATTATGCTATTCGCGCTGGAGCTCCCTTAGAAGTTGTAGAAAACTTACAGGATCTTGAAGACGAGGGTGATATCTACGAAAATATCGAGGAAATTTGGCCTGATTACCCGTCAAAAGAAGACTTTTTCTTCAATGAAGATGAATATTGATTTTTAAAAAAAATATAAACTAGGTATTGAGTAATCAATACCTTTTTTTTATTAATAGCATAATTAGATGCTACTATTTTATAACTCAAATCGGCTAATTAACCTAAACAATCACCTTTATACTTAATAAATTCTACTGTTGAAATTTCTATTAAAAGTATTACTTCTGCCTTTTTCTATTCTTTATGGAATTGTAACTTGGTTGCGTAATAAATTGTTTGATTTCAATTTTTTCAAAAGCTATTCTTCTTCATTAACCACAATTTGCATTGGAAACCTGAGCGCCGGTGGAACTGGTAAAACTCCAATGATTGGCTACATTCATGAAATTCTTTCTAGGCAAAACATTCCGTTAGCTACGTTAAGCAGAGGGTATGGTCGAACAACGCGTG
>JAYSRU010000200.1:0-3485 GCA_043720875.1 Crocinitomicaceae bacterium | reverse complement strand
ACAACTTGAAATTAGCTGGTTGTAATGCTGTTTTCATTCAAATCAGACCTTCATGTGATGCTTTTTATGCTTCACCTTACGAACCTTGGAGTCAATGGCTTGAAGGAACACAAAACCAAGCACCTTCCCCTTATTACGACCCTTTAGTCTTTTATATTAGGGAATGTAAAAAAAGAGGGATGGAATTGCATGGATGGATAAATCCTTACCGGGCTGCCTCGAATTTCACTACTCAAAGTATCTCAAGTAACCACATTACCGTTACACAACCAACCTGGTGCGTCACGTATGGCACAAAAAAATTACTCAATCCTGGTTTAGCAGCAGTAAGAGACTATGTAACAAAAATAGTAATGGATGTTGTGCGACGCTATGACATTGACGGAATTCATTTTGATGACTATTTCTACCCTTATCCCGACGGAAGCTTACCGGCTTTTGATGATGCTAACGCCTTTGCAATGGAGCCAAGAGGATTTACTAACTTAGCCAATTGGAGAAGAGATAACGTCAATATTTTTATTGATAAAGTACACGATAGTATTAAATCTGTTAAACCTTGGATGCGTTTTGGTGTCGGTCCTTTTGGAATATGGAAAAATGGTATTCCCGCTGGAATAACAGGGCTTTCATCTTACAATGACATTTATTGTGACCCCATAAATTGGTTGCAAAACAATAGCATTGATTACGTTTTACCTCAATTGTACTGGGTAATTGGGGGTTCACAAGATTTTAACGCTTTAGTGAATTGGTGGGGAACCCAAACCTCAATTTATGGCAGACATTGTTTTGCAGGCTTAGCTTCCTACCGCTTAGATCCAGCAAATGGAAATTGGAATAATTCTGAAATCACGAATCAAATACATTCCACCCGATTATTAAATGCTAATGTTCCTGGAATAAGTTTTTTCAGTTCTAAATCTATTCAAAATAACACCAAACAAATTAGAGACTCTTTACGCCTAAATCAAAACAAATATTATAGTATTTTACCCGCACTTACATGGGATAATGCAATTCCACCACTGTCCATTTCTGGATTAAATTCTGTGGTTTCTGCAACAACGGTTATCCTAACTTGGACAATTCCAGGCATTGCAACGGATGGCGATAGCGCGCACTACTTTGTAATTTATCGCTTTCCACAAGGAACAACAGTAGACTTAACTAATCCTCGCTATATCGTTGGCCGCACTGCAAAGGATACCAACGCATATTTAGATAACGTAACGTTAGCAATTGGAGAATCTGTAACCTATGTTGTTACTTCGCTAGACCGTTATCACAATGAAAGTAATGGAGTTAGCAAAACAGTTTGTAACGCTTGTGATGTCACCAATCCTACCACCGCAATTTCTGTTATAGGTACATGGCATACGCAAGATTTTACTGCAAATTTTGACGATCAAGATAATGTTGGCGGATCTGGAATAGAAAAGGGATATTACAATGTTGAAACTTGGAATGGAACTGAATGGAGAGCTAACGCAAAAAATGGTTTTATGTATGATGCATTTAGTACCACTTCCGTTCATTCAGATTGGAACACTTCTGTGGGTAATGGCACTTGGACTTCAGACGCCAATGCTTTAATACAAAGCGATCAAACAATCTCAAACACCAATCTTTGGACACGTTTAGATCAAACCTTATCCAACAGATACGTTTATGATTTTACAGCTAAAATGGATGGTACTGGCACTAATCGTCGCATTGGAATTCATTTGTTTGCAGACGATTCATTGGCTAGCGAACGTGGTAACTCAATCCTTGTCGTGTTTAGGTTGGATAACCAAAATATTCAATTATACCGAACAACCAATAACATTTTGGGAAGTTCATTACATACACAACCTTACGCATTTACGGCAAACACGCTGTATAATTTCAAAATCATTTACGACCGAACAACTGGCAAGATCATGGTTTATGTAAATTCAACTTTGGTTGCTAATTACATGTACACATCACTCATCTCCACTGGAAAATATGTTTCTTTTCGTTCTGGAAACGCACATTTGGAAGTAAATGATATTCGCGTACTTCGCTCAAGAAATGTCTCGTCATTAATTACGGTTGGGTCTGCTGGCAATAATGATATTGCTACTCAAAACATTAATCCAACTACACCTGCCGGCAGAATTAATTCGATAACCAATGACAATGCTTTTAATATTTCTAGCATCAGTGAAAAATTAATTAACGTGGATTACACGGTTCCATTGCTGGCTTTGACGCTTAATGATGGCCCCTTGCTCGATATTGACACGGTTATAAATGGCAATTCGGTTTCGGGTAATTATGGTGCAGCATTGGATCCAAATTCCGGTGTCACCAACTACAAATACGCCATTGGCTCAAGTATTGGAGCGTTGGATGTTTTGAATTGGACCAACTCGAGCGTTCTTAATTTCTCAGAAACCGGACTTAACTTAATTGCTAATCAACATTACTATATTTCACTAAAAGCAACTAACGGTGCGGGCTTGGTTTCTGACTCTATCTCTAGTGATGGTTTTATTTACTTGATTCAAAGTAATGGTTTGAAAAATGTGGATTATGCGACATGGACAATTTTTCCAAATCCTTTTCAGTCGCAAGTAAACATCAACAGTGACTACAATGGGAAAATAAGTTTAAAATTATTTGACCCAACCGGAAGATGCATTAAAGAAAAAGTGATTCTCAACCATGCTGTAGAATCAATTATTTCGATGCAAAACATAGAAGGAACCGCTGGAATTTACTTCTTAGAAATACAAACTGAAACGGAATCACTCCTACTCAAGATTTTGAAAACTGAGTAAAGTACAAATAGTTCCTATTTACCCCAAAGCTCAAACGATCGCTGTTGCTGATTTGTAGGATTTTCTACTTGAACAACTTCGTACACATTATAGAATGATCGGTTAACTTCAGGTAATTTTAAGGTAAGGAGTAAACCTGCACGTTTTACAGTTAAATCTTTTTCATCATCTGTAAAATAAGTTAACCATTGATCTAAATCATTATTCACCAAGTGATTATTCACCGCAATTATCTCGTCATTTATTCGCAGCTCACCCAACTCCGCCGGACTACCAGGGTAGATTGCAGAAACCACAAAACTTACTCCAGGAGAAACTGATTTGAAACCTAATTTCCCAACGCTATAACGTTCTGAAGCTTTATGCTTTAAATCCAAGCCAATGTATTCTAAGCACTCAACCAATAAACCTTCATAACTCGCAACGCCATTAACATATGAATCAAAAAACGCTTGGAAACTAGCACCACTAGCAACACTTTCTATTACCTTTTGATAATCGTCTGTCGACACCCCGATTCCTTTCAAATGGAAATCAAAATATAAGCGACGCATTACTTCATCAATGCCATATTTATCATTCGTGTAACGGCGTATGAAAACATCCGTAGCAAAGGCTAACAAGCATCCTTCAACATAAATTGAAACCTTGCGTTGTGGCGCACCAGGAACATAA